>DATFRK010000709.1:0-9751 GCA_035263325.1 Pyrinomonadaceae bacterium
TTGAGCCTCGTCAACGATGGCGTCCAGGTGGTTTTGATCCTTAAAACTTTCCGCATAGATCTTATAGATGTTCTCTGTGCCGGAAGGTCGGGCAGCAAACCAGCCGTTGCCAGCGATTACCTTGAGACCGCCGAGCGGTGCACCATCGCCCGGGGCCGTGGTTAATTTCGCTGTGATCGGTTCGCCAGCAAGCTTGGCAGTCACAACTGCTTCGGGCGAGAGTTTAGCCAGCCTCGCCTTCTGGTCTGGTGTTGCCGGCGCATCAATGCGTGTGTAGTAGGCACTGCCAAACTCGGCTGTTAGTTCTTGATAGTGCTCGCCCGGATCCTTGTTCGTCCGGGCAGTGATCTCCGCCGCCAACAGGTTAGGAACGATCCCGTCTTTATCCGTGGTCCAGACCGTGCCATCGCGGCGCAGGAATGTTGCGCCCGAGCTTTCCTCACCCCCGAATCCCAGGGAACCGTCAATGAGTCCTTCCACGAACCACTTGAAACCGACCGGAACTTCAATCAGTCGTCGGCCCAACTTTTTCACAACTCGATCGATCATGCTGCTGCTGACTGCGGTCTTACCCACGGCAACCGACGGCGACCATTGCGGGCGGTTAGCAAACAGATAGGAGATAGCAACTGAAAGATAGTGGTTCGGAACGAGTAGCCCATGGCTACGGCTTACAATGCCGTGCCTATCGGCATCCGGGTCACTGGCGAAAGCGACGTCGAATCGGTCCTTCAGGTCGACCATCCGCGCCATGGCGTACAGCGACGAAGGATCCATTCTGATTTGACCGTCCCAATCGACTGTCATGAAGCGGAAGGTCGGATCGACGACGTCGTTCACTACCTCCAGATTGAGTCGGTAGTGTTCGCCGATAGCCTTCCAGTAAGTCACGCTGGCCCCACCCAACGGATCGACACCGAGACGAAGTTTGCTCTCGCGGATTGCTTCAAGATCGATCACCGAAGGCAGATCGTTGACATACGTATCAAGGTACTGAAAGGGATGTACATTCGACGCTTTACGAGCGCGTTCAAACGGCACTCTCTCCACGCCGCGCAGGTCTTCAGTAATTAACGCATTCGCTTGTTGTTCTATCCACTGAGTGGCATTACTGTCCGCTGGTCCACCATGGGGTTGATTGTATTTGAAGCCGCCGAATCGTGGCGGATTATGTGATGGGGTGACGACTATGCCATCCGCGAGACCGCTCTTTCGACCACGGTTATAAGTAAGAATCGCGTGCGAGATTACTGGAGTAGGAGTGTAACCGTCGTCAGCGTCGACCATCACTTCAACCCCATTCGCCGCCAGCACCTCCAGGGCGCTCGCAAAAGCGGGCTCCGAAAGTGCGTGCGTATCGATGCCGAGGTAGAGTGGTCCGTCGATGTTCTGTTGCTTGCGATAGAGGCAAATCGCCTGCGTGATGGCGAGGATGTGCGTCTCGTTGAAAGCGCAATCGAGCGAGCAACCGCGATGTCCGGAAGTGCCAAATGAGACGCGTTGAGCGGCTACTGCCGGATCGGGTCGCCTTGTGTAATAGGCAGTTATTAGTCGCGGCACGTTGATCAGCAACGATTCGTCAGCAGGTTTACCCGCCAGCGGAGAAATTGGCACTGGTGTCTCCTTTCGATCTCGACTCTATGATCACCGGTGGTTTCATTCAAAGGGGCAGCTTCTAGTTTCCCTCCCACTCTTCATCGATGCTCACAAGATGTTATTGAATTCAGTACCCACATTATCACGAAGAGACGTTAATGAAGCTTACAGGGCCCGGTGCACAATGAAGAAGCCGCCGGAGAACTCCGACGGCTTCTGCTTCCCTAACCCTCAATCCCCTACGGCAGCGCTTCGATATTCAGAAAGAGCTTGAAGCTGCCACCTTGTTGAACCCCTAAGAGCAGCCTGATGTTGATGGACGCTCCATTTGCCAGCGGCGTGCCCAGCGTCACCGTGCCGGACGACAAGGTGGAGTTGAACCCACCACCGTTGGCCTGTGATGGTGGTTGCTCCAGCGTCGTTCCCTGTACGTTGACTGTACAAGGCGTGGTTGCTACTCCGTTGCTGGCGAGGCAGGTTGCCGGATCAGTAATCCCCGAAACCACTACCAGTGAAGACGTGCGGGCGCGCACGTCGGCAACCCCGCTAGGAGCCGGGAAGGTTGTAATGTCGATAATCCTGTAGCGCAACCTGGTAACGGCAGCACCCGTGTTGTTGACTACACGGCGGCGAAATTCCACGGTGCCGAAGGTCGAGTTATTCGCCGGGTCGCTCGTGAAATCGCGGACGCGATTTGGCGGAAGCGGGCCCGCTACCGTCGAATTCAGCAAGTTGACCGAGAATAGTCCGTTGCGTTGAATTGGCGAAGCCAGGTTTTCTGGACCTGGAGCACCGAGCCGCTGACCACCGCTTGCATTTGTGCCGTTAGTATCCACGAAGTAGAAGTTCGTGGCATTGTTGTTGGTATCGACTAGTGCCCCACCTGTGGGACAGGCGCCGAGAGTTGGAATCGAACCCTGTTTGCCACAGTTGTCACGAACCCACGCAGAGTCGATCGAGAAAGGAGTGAGCGCCGGGTAACCGGTGCCCTCTTTGTACAGCGTGTTGGCTTCGTTGGTCGATCCGACAGCATCAAGCCGGTTGGCCAAGGTGAAGTTTGCCGCCACTGAAGTGTTGAAGAGTGCGATACCGGCATTATCAGGAATGTCGGTAGTGTAAGTCGCGTTACCCGTAGCGTTACCGGACAACGAGTAACCGACGGAGTTGGTGCAGAGGTAATGGCCACGATTCGGAATCACCGTGCCGTTGGGAATGACGCAGCGAGCCACACCATCCGAAGCAGCGACCGCGTAACCCGTGCCCGCGCCAGAGTCAGCGACGGTGTGATCGGCGCCACTGTTGTTATAGATCTCGATGAACTCGTCGTTAGCAGCACCTGGCCCACGCAAGCGGAATTCACTGATGAGCAATTGCCCGGCGCTCGCTGTGGGACCAAAGAACGGCGTACAAGCGAAAGTTCTCGGCGTGACAATGAGCGACCAACTGTTGAGCGTTCCTGTATCTATCGCAGCTTGATCCGAAGCGAGCACCTGCCACGTACCCTGGGTGCTTGCTCCATTCAGCTTATTAAGTTCACCGACTGGTTCCTGCGGACCAAATCCGAGGACGGGCCAGGAAGGTGAATTAGCGATTGGCAGCCAACTGCCGGTGTATGGCGCCTGTGCGTTGGTCGCCAGCAGCATATCGCCGGTAGCCTGATTGTCGATCACCATGTTAGTGAGATTGTCCCCGTCGCCGCCGCCGGCAACAGCGCCGCCAATGAATGAGATCAGATCCACGCCGTAACCATTCGGTGCCTTGAAGCCTACGGTAACGTCGCCTGGAAACGTGTGGGGCAGGCTGTCAACGCGGAAGTTGAGATCGGCGATCTCAAAGTCGTCCGTGACGGTTTGCGAGTCAATGACGCCGCGGGCGCGGTTATCAGGAATCGCCAATGGCGCTCCCAGAGTACGCGTGTAGGTTACCGGCGCCCCGGTACCACTCGGAGTACCGACGCGAAATTGAAAGTCCACTGCCTTAACGCCTAATGAACTGGTGGAGGTAATAGTGAACTTGAGTGATTGTCCGCAGCTTGCCGACAACGGAACGTTGAATTGGAAGGTATCACCAGCGGTACTACCTTGAGCAGGAATCGCGCCATAAGTGGATGAACCGTCAACGATATTGATGCCTGCGGTTGACGTAGTCAGCGTAGCGGTCGCGGAAGCTACGTTCTTTGACGCGCTACGCCACGGATTTGTAAGGCTCACTGTAATTTTGATTGGCTCCCCCGGATCGATCGCCCCGTTGTGGTTACCGAGACTGTCGTCAACAGCCACGCTCTGTACATCAAGTCCCGGTGCGGTGAACGACTCGACGATGCCCTGGTGTGAGGCAACGGGCGCAAAGCCACGGGCAGTGGAGACACGGGCGCCGTACCCCAGGCCGCGATCCGCAAAACCGTCCCAGATCGACTGTTCATTGGCGCAAGCATTGGCCGCGCAATCAGCGTCAATGAGCGCGTCACGCGCATCGAGGTAGCTGGGACTGATCGGTGTCATCTTGAGGGCGTCGGTAACGAGTTGGAGCATGATCTGATTGCCGGTCGGTACGCTGCCGCCATTAGCGGCAATGATTCGACTACGAACTTCCCACAAGGTTAAGGTCCAAATTTCACCGACGTTGTGTACTTCACCGGCGCCACCAGCATTGACTCCAAGTGGATCAGCAGCGATACCACCTGACAAGTTATTGGTGTAATCGTCGGCGTCCGCCCAGGTAAGTGGATTGATCGTATTGTTGGTTGAATATGGGAATCGACGAAGACCATAAACATAATTGTCCGTAAACGAAGTTATGCCAAAAACCTTGTAGCTGGCATAGGCAGCTGCGGCATAGTTACCGTTCGGATCATCGGCGTTGGTGTTGTTGAGCAGAGAGAGGGCATAAAAATCGCTCCATCCTTCGCCCATGCCTCTGCCCGGATCCCAGATCAAACCGGCAGCATTGCCGATGAGCCTGTTGCTAAGTCCGTGCGTTAGCTCGTGAATCAAAACTTCTGAGTCGAGTGCGCCATCACGATCGATCGTGGGACCGATGAAGCGAAACATCTGGGCCCTGCCTGATTGTCCGTCGGGCGGCGTGGAAAAATTAGAATTGTTTGTGCTTTGGTTGTCCTGCCCTTCCGCCAGCACGCGATCGTTACCCAGACCCATGCCGGAAAAGTTTGTTTGCTGAAAGTTACCAGCGGCTTCGTCGAAACCGAGCAGGAACAACTTATCGTGATACCAGTTTGAAACGTAGAAGAGTTGCGTGATCACGCCGCGGCGGAACTGGTCCACTGGGAGTGTGCCGTTATTGCCGTTTCCCGTTGGGGTTTGACCTGACTCAGGGTTTCCGCCCTGCGGTGGTGGGAGAAAATTGGTCTGAAAGTCACGCGGGGTCGTACCGAGAAAATCACGATTTCGGCTATTGGCATCGGGGTTACCCATAGGCTTGCCGGCGCCATCCAGCACAGAGCTTGCAGCCGTGTCGGGGATGTTGTTGTCGGCGCCACCGACGCGATCCATATAGGCATGAACGTTGTTGCCGATCGTTTGTGTTTGCGCGGCCGTACAACCCCCACCCGGACAATCGTCAATCCACCCATTCGGGCTTGCCAAGGCACTCATTGCCGTAAACATGCTGACGACGGTCGGCGAGATACCGGGAGGTTGGGTGTTCGAGCCGACAGTAGCATTGGACGGCGAGAGGGGCGCAGGACTATCGGCGGGTGTGGTGCCGTCGGCCTGGACGTAAACGCGAAAACGAGCGTCTTGGGTTGAAGCGTGGGCCCGGATGTCTTTTCTCCACAGCAGCTTTCCGGATTTAGCGTCAACCAGCGTGTACCAATCTGAGGAACCGTTAGTAAAAGTTACTTGCGACCAGGCTGGAACCAGGATGCCTGGAGCAAGTGGGAAGTAAACAAGTTTGCTGGTAACGTTTCCGCTAATGTTGGAATTGTTGGCAACTACCTCCACTTCAGTTCCGTCGACGTTTGCGTTTGCCAGGGTAGCGTTGCCGGTGTCGACTTGTATGTCTACGGAGTTCATCGCGAGGCCTAGGGCTGCCTGCGCTGAAATCAGACCCTCGAATTCCAGCGCTCCGACTTTGACATTCGGAATGATCAAACCGGTCGAGCGAAAGACTCGTCCCTGGGCATCGAGAATGAAGCGTGTTTCACTCTGAAAGATCGGCAGTCCGTTAACTGTTTGTTCTACCCGCACCATTCGCAGGCCACTGCCGCCGCTAACGCTTTCGCCGCTGAATTTGAGAGTAGCGATATCTTTGGCTGAAAGACCGTAGAGGTCGCTATTGGCGCTGATAAAGCTACGCACAATGTCTTCGCCGTTGCGACCTGGAGCTGGACCACTGAGCGCGCCGGTGGTGCTTCTTACAACTTCCACCGCTCCGGTCACCGGCGACGACTGGGCCTGAGCGCCGCGGGAAAATCTTCGCAGGCGGGCCAACGCTTGCTCAACTGAAGTCTGGCGAGCCTGCAAAAGTTGCGTAATGTTGCCGGCGTTCGCGGCAGCGATGTCCGCCATGGTCTTAGGTTCTGTGACTCTGATGTCCAGGTTTGGGAAGGGCCGATCTTTGCTCGCTTGCTCATCCGGGAGCTTTATTACGCCTCTGCCTTTCGTCTGAGTAGAAGATTTTGTTTTGTTGCCGGCGCTTTCAACTGTTGGCGAAAGCGAAGCTGCCAACAAGAGGGCAATCGCGATCACAAAAAAGAGGGGTATTGTTTTCCGGGTAGAGACTGGGGAACGTAGAGACATTAAAAGCTCCTTGGCTATAGTTTTCCGAGTACGGAGTAAGACTCTCCGCTTGAAATACTGGCGAAGTACTGGATTGGAGACTACGGAACCAACAAGAAGATTAGGATAACATCAATCCGACCGATTAGTTATTTAAATGTCCTGAACGAGTTATGGATCAACAACTCAAATTATCTAAAGAGGGAGCTGCGATGATCAAGACTCGGGTTTTCTTACAGACGATTGCACTCGCCTTCGTGCTCGGATCAGTGGCGATGGGCCAGGCGCCAGGCACACCTGACAATGTGGTAGTGCAGAGCGGGCAACTCAAGCTACACGCGCTCGTGTATCGACCACCGGGCCGTGGGCCATTCCCTGCTGTGCTCTTCAATCACGGCAGTGGCCACGCGGGCGGCGCGACGCCATCCGGTCCCGATTCCCGTCATCCCGAGCTGCTCGGTCCATTGTTTGCTAAGCACGGCTACGTTTTCCTTTATCTTTATCGGCGCGGCGATGGGCTTTCCGCCGGACAGGGTGTTCCCGACGGCGACGTAATGGATCGTGAATTCGCCGCTCACGGACAGGAGGCGCGTAATCAGATACAACTGAAGTTACTGGAAACCGATGAGCTGAATGACGCGCTCGCCGGGCTTGCGTTTCTGCGTGCGCTACCGGAAGTCGATTCGCATCGCGTCGCCGTTGTGGGCGTATCGTTTGGCGGTTCGCTAACGGTGCTGCTGGGAGAACACGAACCATCGCTGCGAGCGATTGTTGCCTTCGCCACCGCGGGTTACAGTTGGGATCGATCACCAGCATTGCGATCCCGTCTGCTCACCGCAGTGAGCCGGATGACGGCGCCGGCGTTATTCATTCATGCGGCAAACGACTATACGACTAACTCCGGGAAGGACATGGCGGCCGAGATGCAGCGGCTCAACAAGCCTCACCGCCTTATGATCTATCCAGCGGTGGGCCACACGGCGGATGAGGGGCATGACTTCATTGATCTGATGATTTCGAGCTGGGAGCCTGACGTATTTGAGTTTTTGAACAAATACGTAATGAGGGCTCAGTAACACTCTGCCGGTCAGACGCCACGCAGTACAGGGAACGGAGCGACCTGGTCTTCGTACCTGACTCAAGTGTGTGTTCGCTGAGTACCAGGTCGCTCCGCTGCCTGTACTGCGTGCCCGTCTTACCCGGCGAAGGGTGTTTCTAAGAAGTCGCGGAGACGCTGAGGTTCCGCAGGGAGTAGCAGCGAACAACTGTATTCTCGGCGGAGCTAACACTATAGGCAGTCGTCGCGATGATGGCATCGTCTGCGAGATGTGTCGCAGAGCTCCTTGAGCAGATGCGTTGCCGTGTAGTGGCCCACTCGCGTGCCCACCCGGGTGCCGACTTCAGTACTGTGCCGCCAGTGCATGCCACCCCACACGCGCGCGTTGCTCTCCTCAGCATGGATATCGGCTACGCTCTCGTAGTGTCGCACAGCACCACCGGTGCCTTTGAAGTCGAGCGGAAACTCGTCGGTACCAAACCACACCGTGTAGAAACCCGTCGCCGCAGCTCCGACAGTGGCGTGAGCCGCAATGTATTCGGGGTGAGAAGGCGTGACGATGAACGGGGTCCACTGCGGATCCGCTTCTGTGTTGGGATTGCCATCCATGTCTCCGGCTCGGATCGCCGTGACCGGCCGCCAGAACATATAGTGGAACTTCGAGTCCCACGCTGTGATCAGCGCGTTCGTTACGGCGGCAAGGCCAAGCGCTTCGAAACGCGCAGCAGTGAGCAGGTCCATTGAGGCGGCCAAGCTGCGCACGTTCGCCGTCCAAAGCGCGGACGCCGAACCAGACCAGAACAACGCGGTCGCCGACTGCTCCGCCGTGCGGCTGGGGCTGTTGGCGGCGCCGTAGTCCTTGATCTCAAGGTAATCCGCCGTGTATCTGCGGCTGTTGAGGCGAGGTGGCGCGCCTGGGCGAAACCTCGTGGGATCCTCGTACCCGAAAGGCGTCACGAATTGGAGGAACGGAGTCTGGGGAGCAGCGAACGCGGGCGGTGTCGGGATCCATACGCCGGGGCCACTACCGGGTGTGTAGCCCGTTAGATCCGGAAGGTTGCGGTTATCTCCTTCGCGCTTCGCGAGCACACAGTTCGCAACCGCTTGCCCGACGACAACGCCAGCCTGTATTGCCTCAGCGCCCGCTGAGAGTTCAGCGATCGAGTTCGCATACGCCGCGTCAATATTCGCTGTCTGCGAGGGGAACTCGTGAAGCGCCACAATGTACGCCGCGCTGATCGCGGCAGCTTCGGGAGAGGCGCCGGGCGCCGCAAACGGCTTCGACGCAAATGGTTCGAAGTTTCCATCGAGTACTGCGTTAGCAGCGTCGAACATCGCCAGCTGGGCGATGGTCGTCCGCACTTGCGTACGGAGCGCATTCTCGCCCACTGCTACACCAAGAGAAGTGATGCGTGTACCCCAATCATTGAGTACCGCAGCCCCCAACACAGATTCGTCGGTCAAGTTCTTCTCAGTTTTGTTGACTAGACTGCGCGAAGGTGTTGGACCAGCGCACGCGCCAATTCCAATTGGTGTCTGCGCGACGGCCAGGAGCGCGGCCACAAGGCAGAGTGCGAACTTCATTTTGAGTTTTCTGTCACTCATGATCTTCACCTTTCTTTAGACGAAATTGAAGAAGGGCGTGCGCTACTTCACTGACCTTGTTACGACTCGCCAGTCGCTCTTCCTCACGAGGTAAAGCGCAAACGATGTCTGAAACCTCTAAAGGCGCCGAAAGCTTTCAGCGGCCGCGCGATATTACGAAGTGGTGGCTTCCGTACTTCGGGGGCGTATAATCCGTGCCCCGGCGATAATTCTTCTCACGGACGAGGCTGAGCCTGGCGATGACGTCCTCCACACAAGAAGTGTCCCGATTACTCGCGGCCTGGGGCGGCGGCGACCGGGCGGCACTGGACGAATTGATCCCGCTGGTCTACGACGAGTTGCGCCGGCTGGCCCATCTCTACACCGGTCGCGAAAGCCCCGGGCACACGCTGCAAACTTCAGCGCTGGTGAATGAGGCCTACCTTCGGCTGGCCGACCGAGCTAACCCAAATTGGCAGAACCGCGCGCACTTCTTTGCAATCTGCGCCCTGTTGATGCGCCAAATCCTGGTTGATCACGCACGCCAGCGACGATCGCAGAAGCGAGGCGGCGGCGTGCTGCAGGTGACTCTGGACGACGGTTTGATCGTCTCTGAGAAACGGGCCGCCGATGTGGTCGCACTCGACGAGGCACTCGTACAGCTATCCGCGTTGGACCCTCGTCAGAGCCGGATCGTGGAACTGCGTTTCTTCGGTGGGCTGAGCATCGACGAGACGGCTGAGGTCCTGGGAGTTTCGCCGGGCACCGTTATGCGCGA
>DATFRK010000710.1:0-14601 GCA_035263325.1 Pyrinomonadaceae bacterium
CGAGTGCGCGCGATGATTGAAAAGGTCGCGGAGACGGACGCGACGGTGTTGGTGCGAGGTGAGTCAGGCACTGGAAAAGAACTTGTCGCCCGTGAGATTCATGAGCGCAATGGTGTGCGGCGCAACGGATCTTTTGTCGCGGTTAATTGCGCAGCGCTGCCTTCCGAGTTGATTGAGTCTGAACTCTTCGGCCATGAAAAAGGCGCTTTTACCGGTGCGGCCGGAAGAAGAGAAGGGAAGTTTGAGCAAGCAGACGGCGGTACTTTGTTTCTTGATGAAATCGGCGACATGAGCGCCAACGTCCAGGCAAAGTTATTGCGCGCGCTGGAAGAACGACGTATTGAGCGTCTGGGCGGTAACGATTCTATTCCAGTTGATGTGCGTATCGTGAGCGCAACCCATCGACCCTTGGAGCAGGAGATTAACAACGGCAATTTCCGGGCAGATCTCTTCTACCGGCTGCGAGTGGTTACGATCGATATTGCGCCGCTCCGTGATCGACGGGAAGACATCCCGTTACTCGCTGAAGGCTTTTTGCGTTTGGCCGCTGAACGTTACGAATTGCCGCGACGTTCGCTGAGTCAATTGGCCCTAAAACGCTTAATCGAATACAACTGGCCGGGCAATGTACGTGAACTCAAGAACACCATCGATCGAGCGGTAATTATGGCTGAAGGTGACGAGGTTGGCCCACGCGATCT
Organism: Pyrinomonadaceae bacterium; assembly: GCA_035263325.1. Lineage (GTDB taxonomy): Bacteria > Acidobacteriota > Blastocatellia > Pyrinomonadales > Pyrinomonadaceae > PSRF01. Next base: position 702 of record DATFRK010000710.1, read on the forward strand.
GCCCGACGAAGTAACGGCCGGAATCCCGCACTCGAGTACTACCGAGAGTGAAGAGAGCGACGATGGTTTACGGGTTCCGTTCACGGCTGATTTCCGCGAGGACCGGCGGGAGTTTGAGCGACGCTATATTGGACGATGCCTCGAATACACCAACGGCAACGTCACTCGGGCTGCGGAAATCCTGGACATGCACCGCCAGTCGTTACAGCACAAGCTACGCCAACTCGGGTTGGGCCGCCGCTATGTTTCGGTGGGCGAGCCGCCGGAGAATTCTGACAGTTGAAAGGTTTTGATCCGAACCGCCCCACTTCTTGATTCACAATCCTTGCGCATGTTAAGTTTCGTTTGCCTTCTGTTTCGCCCGGAAGGCCTCTCCGGACCGATGTAGGTCGCGAGTCTCCTCTCGCCTCACTTTGGAAATAGAATTGCCGGTCGTTTTGCTTGCGACATGGAAGTGACCCGGGTTGGGTCGTTGAGTTTGGAGTTCCTGATGAGCTACCGACTTTGGCAGCAGACTATTGCGCTGGTGACGCTTGCCCTAGTGGTAAGTGGTGCCCTTTCCTGCAACGTATCCTCCAAAAATGAAGAATTCTTCGGCAAAACTGTGGCTCCTGAGAGGAATATTCTCCGCTATGTGACGGGCGACGAGCCCGAGTCGCTCGATCCAGTGGTGAGTAGCGGTCAGCCGGAAGCGCGCATTTACATGGCGCTCTACGATGGTCTGGTTGAATATCACCCCAAGACGCTGTTTCCCATCCCCGCCCTCGCGGAACGTTGGGACATCAACAACGATTCCTCCGAGTTCGTTTTTCACCTTAGACATAACGGGCGCTGGTCGAACGGGGATCCGATCGACTCGAGCGATTTCATCTACAGCTTTCGCCGGGCGCTGTCGCCTGCGACGGCCTCGCGCAACGCATACCTTGGCTACTACATAAAATATGCGCAGGAATTTAACGCCGGCGCGGTATTCGTGCGGGATGCAAAGACCAATGAATTCCTGTTGGCCAAAGATTTCGACCCAAACTCGCCGCCTGAGCCGTTGAGTATGAAGTCTGTTGCCGGTGACGGCGAATTCAAGCCAACTCAAGAGGAAGCCAAGCCTGATGCTGACTCTGAATTCCATCGCTTGATGCATTCGCCATTGCGATTGACTTTGCCGGGCGCGGAGAAAAAGCGGAACGCTCTCCTGGAAAAGAATGCCAAGCTGAAAGCTGCAGTGGCTGGTAAGGAATTCGTACCAGTAAAAGCTGAGGATATCGGCGTTGAGGCAGTCGACAAATACACTGTCCGCATTTCGTTAGTCCAGCCGGCGCCCTTCTTTTCCGGCTTGTTGGCCCATCAACTCTTTCGCCTTGTACCACGCAAAGCGGTTGAGACCTACGGAGACCAGTGGACGCAACCAAACCACATCGTTACCTGCGGACCTTTCAAGGTGAAAACCTGGAAACCCTACGATAAGTTGGTCGTCGAACGAGATCCAATGTACTGGGATGCAGGGAATGTGCGACTCGATGAGATTCAGTTTTTCCCGAGTCAAGACAATCCGACAAGCATGAACCTCTACAAGGTCGGCGAAATTGATGCAGTGCTCAATCACACTGTACCCAACGCCTGGCTGGATGTTGTTCGGACCAAGAAGGATTATATGGACGGGGTGGAGGCGGGAATTGATTTCCTGCAAATCAATGTCACCAAGCCACCCATGAATGATGTACGAGTGCGTAAGGCCTTCAACCTGGCGATCGACAAAGTTGCCTGGGCCACCTGGCGCAAGGTCGTGAAACCACTGACTGCGTTTACGCCGGAGGGGATCTTCCAGGGATATCCTCAACCAAAGGGTGACCAGTTTGATCCCGAACGTGCTCGTCAGTTGCTGGGCGAAGCAGGATACCCTGTAACGAAGAATCCCGACGGCAGTTTTTCCTGTCCCAAGTTTCCGGTTAAGGAAGTTGAATTCACCTTCAACACCCAGGAATCTAACAAGGCGATGGCTGAGTGGATGCAAGCCCAGTGGAAACAGAACCTGGGTATCACTGTCGGCCTGCGTAACATGGAATGGAAAACTTTTCTCGCCGTGCGCTCTGCGCTCGAGTACAAAGGATTTTCTCGCGGTGCCTGGGGCGCCGACTACATGGATCCGTTCACGTTCCTGAGTCTGTTTTATACGGGCGGTGAGAGTGGTACCGGCTGGATCGACCCCAAGTACGTGGCGATGCTCGATGAGGCGAATCGCATGCTCGACCACGAAAAGCGATACGAACTGCTTGCGAAGGCGGAGAAGTATATGATCGATGCCCAGCCCGTTATACCCATCGATACATCCTCCATTAACTGGGTCAAGAAGCCTTACGTGAAGGGGATGTATCCAAACGCGGCATCATTGTATCCATGGAAGTTTGTCTACATAGAACGTGATCGGTCGAAGTGGGACTATGGCACGCCTAGTTTGTCAGACTAAGAGATAATGACCTTGTTGCCCACACGATGATTCGGTTCATAATCAAGCGGCTTCTCGTTACCATTCCAACTATCCTCGTCGTGATTTCCATCACGTGGGGCTTGATCAAACTAGCCCCGGGAAACTTCTACTCCGGCGAAAAGAGACTGCCCCCAACCATCGAACAGAATATCCGCGCCAAGTACGGTCTCGACAAACCGTGGTACCAGCAGTACGGCAAGATGCTTTGGCAGATAGTAGGTCATCTCGATTTCGGTACCTCGCTCAAATACGAAGGTCAATCAGTTAACAGCATCATTGCCCGCTCCTTACCGGTGTCCGCCGCGGTTGGTTTGCTGGCCTACCTGCTGGCCCTGGTGGTGGGCATCACTGCCGGCTCGATTGCTGCTCTGAAACAGAATTCAAAGTGGGACTATGCATCAATGACCCTGGCAATGTTGGGGATTTCATTGCCTAATTTCGTCCTTGGTCCAATTCTCGTCCTCGTATTCTCCCTCACTCTCTACTGGTTGCCACCTTCGCGGTGGGATGGCTTTTTTAGCAGAAATATTATCTTGCCAGTGGTGACGTTGTCGGCGATCTACATTGCCTACATAGCCCGCCTGACCCGAGCCGGCATGCTCGAAGTGCTACGCTCTGACTACATTCGCACCGCTCGAGCAAAGGGCTTGAGTGAAAAAGATGTGGTCATCAAGCACGCGTTGCGTGGTGGATTGATGCCTGTCGTTTCCTATACCGGTCCCGCACTCGCCTTCTTACTTACGGGCACTGTTGTGGTGGAAAAGATCTTCGCCCTGCCTGGTTTGGGGAACTACTTTATTCAAGCGTCGCTCAATCGGGATGAGCCGCTGATTATCGGCATCGTGGCCTTCATAGCGATTACGTTGCTGTTGATGAACTTGCTGGTGGACATTGCGTACGCCTTCCTGGATCCGCGGGTGAGGTATTAGCAAACCGGGCGCATGGACGAGAACTCTTTAAAACAGGCCAGTGAAAGTGGAGTCGTGGAGCCGGCGCTAAACCCACTTGGCACTCCCACTGAAGCGGTAGCTGAACCGGATCCCGATACGATCAGTTTGGGTCCGGAGATGGCCATTGCCGAAGGTGATGTCCGGTCAGCTGAGCAAACGCAGTTTGTCCAGGGCACGTCGTTGTGGAAGGACGCCTGGCGACGATTACTCAAGAACAAACTGGCGCTCTTCGGGCTGATTGTAGTGGTACTCGTAACTCTCGCGTCGATATTTGGGCCAACACTGATCAAGATGACCTGGGGCTTTACGCCTGACTACGTTCCCACTGACAAGCCAGCGCTAGTCAAGTCGTTTCCGCCTTTCACTGGACCGGACGGAAAGTTCTCCTGGACGCATCCGATGGGAACTGACAACCTCGGTCGGGATCAATTGGCCCGGGTTTTACAGGGCGGACAGATCTCATTGTTTGTAGGCATCATCTCCACCCTGGTGTCTTTGCTAATCGGGGTAAGTTATGGCGCGATTGCCGGTTATCTGGGTGGCCGGATAGACAGTTTGATGATGCGTCTGGTTGACGTTCTGTATTCGTTACCCTACGTCATTCTTGTGATCGTGTTACTTTCGATGTTTCGCAGTCAGACTCCGCGGGGGCAATTGACGCTGCTATTTGTAGCTATCGGATCTGTGTCGTGGCTAACCATGGCTCGTATTGTTCGAGGCCAGGTGTTATCGCTGAAGAATCAGGAGTTTGTGTTGGCGGCGCGGGCGACTGGCGTGACAGCGCCGCGGATTATTTTTCGGCATTTGGTGCCAAACACCCTCGGACCGGTCGTGGTCTATGCCACCTTAACGATTCCTCAGATCATGTTGACTGAAGCGTTCTTGTCGTTCCTTGGGTTTGGCGTTCAGCCTCCACTTGCATCCTGGGGCAGCCTCGCTGCGGACGGAGTACAGAACATCGCGATCTTCCCCTGGCAACTGATCTTTCCGGGTGTGACGATGGCGCTGACACTTTTTTCGTTGAACTTCCTCGGCGATGGCTTGCGGGATGCGCTCGATCCCCAGATGCGAAGGGTCTAAGGTCTGACGGGGTTTATAGGTCCATTTAGGTCTTATATGTCCTATGGGTCAATCGATATGAGTCAAACAAACGGACAATTACTCGAAGTAAGAGATCTTCGCACTTACTTTGAAACTGAAGACGGCACGGTGAAGGCCGTTGACGGGATTTCGTTTGTTTTGAAACGCGGTGAAACCTTGGGCATCGTTGGTGAATCGGGATCAGGAAAGTCCGTGACCAACCTATCGATCATTCGCCTGGTGCCTGATCCGCCGGGAAAGATCGTTGGCGGCGAGATCCTCTTCAACGGCCAGGACATCTTGCTTTTGCCCACGAGTGCGATACGTAAAATCAGGGGGCGACGCATTGCTATGATCTTTCAGGATCCAATGACGTCGCTGAATCCCTTCATGAAGATCTCGCGCCAACTGATGGAGATGACCGAGCTTCACCTGGGCCATACGAAAGAACAAGCCTACGCTCATGCTATAAAGATGCTCGAGACTGTCGGCATCCCTGACGCACGTGAACGAGTCGACAACTATCCGCACGAGTTCTCCGGTGGCATGCGTCAACGCGTAATGATTGCGATGGCGCTGGCGTGCGAGCCCGAACTCCTGATCGCAGATGAACCCACAACCGCACTTGATGTGACGATCCAGGCTCAGATTCTTGAGCTCATTAAAAAACTAAAAGAAGAGACCGGAACCAGCGTGATCATGATTACCCATGATCTCGGCGTGGTTGCCGGTATGACGGATCACGTTATCGTCATGTATGCGGGAAAAGTCTTCGAGCAGGCGAAGACGTCGGATCTATTTGCCAGGCCGGCGAATCCCTACACGAAGGGTCTGCTTCGCTCGGTGCCGGATCCAACCGTTGAACAGGGCAAGCTGTATCAGATTCCTGGACTGCCACCCGATGTGGCTCACCTGCCGCCGGGTTGTCCCTTTGCGCCTCGTTGCGAGCGGGTCCAGGAGATCTGCCGACACGAATTTCCGCCGTTCGTCCAGATAACTTCTGACCACGGTTCGCTCTGTCACTTCGCAAGCGATGTCTACGCCGAATCCGGAGGCTTGGCCAGTCCCAATGACTAATGTAGATAGCAGCCAGCCTCGCAACGCCTCCAGTCCTCCAGTGAGGAACGGCGAGCCTTTGCTCGCGGTAAAAGATTTAAAAGTTCACTTCGATCTTGGCGGTGGCGGCGTGATCGATACCCTCTTTGGGAACAAGACCAGGCGCGTTGTGAAGGCTGTAGACGGGGTATCGATTAATATCCAGCGTGGTGAGACCCTGGGACTAGTAGGTGAGTCTGGCTGCGGAAAATCGACCTTTGGCCGGGCCATCTTGCGTTTGACCAACCCGAGCGGGGGCCAGGTTCTCTACCATGGTCGCGACCTCGCGAGTCTGTCAGGTAGTGAACTCAGGGAGCATCGGCGTCACCTGCAAATCATCTTTCAAGACCCCTACGCTTCGCTCAATCCGCGGATGACCATCGGACAGATTGTTGGTGAACCGCTTGGCACTTTCAAGCTCGCGCATGGTCAGGAAGCAGAGGCTCGGGTACAGGAACTACTCGAAACGGTGGGGCTCAGCAAGCGCTACATCAAACGATTTCCCCATGAGTTTTCCGGTGGGCAACGACAGCGCATTGGCATCGCTCGCGCGTTAGCGGTCGATCCCGACTTCATTGTCGCTGACGAGCCAATCTCCGCGCTTGACGTATCAATTCAAGCGCAGATCATGAATCTACTGGAGAGACTGCAGCGAGCCAAGAATCTAACCTACTTGTTTATTTCTCATGACTTGCGGGCCATCAGACACGTATCTGATCGAGTTGCGGTAATGTATCTGGGCAAGCTAGTTGAAGTTGCAGACGCGAAAACGATCTACGACGAGCCGCTAATGCCTTATACGAAGGCGTTGATCTCAGCGGTGCCGGTTCCGGATCCGCAGGTCGAAGCGACGCGTCAACGGATCGTGTTGGAAGGTGATGTACCATCGCCGATCAACCCCCCAGCGGGCTGTAGATTCCATACTCGTTGCCCCTTTGCGATACCCGAGTGTCAGGAAGTCGTCCCTCAGTTAGTTGAAATCAAACCTGCGCATTTTGCCGCTTGCATCAGGATAAGTGCCTCGGAGCCCGAGATCGAAAAGGTTGCGCCCGGCACTGCTCCCGGACTTGATGCAAATCCATGATGCGTCTGCTGATTAAGCGTCGGTAAATCTCCAACCATTTACGCTCCAGCGGTTGAAATTGGCGCCTGATTCGACGTTTACCATTACGGTAGACTCCCGGTTTTCTGTTGAGCCTTTAAATTAACGACCTGGACGGCTCCGGGTAAGTGGTTGCAGGTCATGAGGTTGACCTTAACCCGGATCGAAATGAAGAGCGGGCGGGCCGCCCGCGCTCCCGGCTTTGCCAAGATAAGTTACTGCTTCCGACACGGGTGAACCGCAAGCGTCCGGGGTCCACTTTTTTAGAAAGAGTATTAGCTAGTTTCGGATGGTGACGAACTCCCCCATATCAAGTTCCTCGCCTGTTCAGGAGCATCGCAAAGATGCGCCTACAGGATGGAACGAGGTCCAGGAAGCACTGGCAGCTAACGCCGGGCTCGCTTTGCTCCTGGTCGATGGCCAACAACCACCCGCCGTCAGTATCGCTAACAACAATTCCATTTGTAGAGCTTTCCAGTCGTCCCCTGAACACGGCAAACTATGCGACCCATATTGCGGCGACGCCCACCGACGCTCGCTAGAAGCAGGCACTACTATCCACTACAAGTGTCATGCGGGCCTGGAGTGCTTTGCCATTCCAGTCGAGATTGCTGGACAGGGAAACTACGCTGTCATTGGTGGGCGAGCCTTCGCTAGAGGTGCTGACTATCACTCGTTGGTAGAACGCATTCGCACTGGCGACCTGCAGGATCTCTTGTCAGGGGACCTTTTTGAGAACGTGATCTTTGCCGAGCAGTCGCGAATGCCGGATCTTGCTGACCGGGTTAAGCGAGCCACAAGAAAGTTTCACGGACCGGCAAACACCGAGATCCTGGCAACTGACCTTCAAGTCCACGACCCTGAGAATAAGGAACTCGAATTAGAAGTAGAGCGACTGCGCAGCGAGTTGGAATATCGGGCGCGCTTTGCCGACTCCCTGCAGAGTTTCCTGGAACGAATAAGCTCGAGCGACCCGGCCACGACCTACCAATCAATCGTTTCCCACTCGAGAGCACTACTACAATCGGAACGCGCTTCGCTGCTTGTCTTCGATGAGAATGCGAATGTCCTGGTGCTTAAGGCGGCCATCGGTTTGGCTGAGGACCCGGCAACAGTAAGTGATATGCGGGTCGGTGAGGGCGTTGCCGGCGAGGTGTTGGAATCCGGCCGGGCATTGCTGGTGGAAGACAGCGCAACCACTGGGCGTCCGCCTGCTCCAGCTGGACGCTTGTACAAGACTAACTCCTTCATCAGCTTTCCCATCACTATTGGCGGTAGAAAGATCGGGGTTCTTAACGTCACGGATAAATCAGGTGGCGGAAGCTATGACGACGTTGACTTGAGTCTGCTTGAAATTATTGGTCCGCAGGTGGCCCTGGCGTTGGAGCGGGCCGAGTGGCAGGAGCGGGCGACAGAGTTTCAGTTGATGTCGATCACCGATCCGCTGACAGCCTTACCTAACCGGCGGTATCTGGAAGAGCGACTCACGGAGGAGTTAAACCGCTCCCGGCGTTATGACTATCCGATGAGCTTTTTGATGATCGACATCGACGATTTCAAGGCCTATAACGACAATAACGGCCATCAGGCAGGCGACCTTGCCTTGCAGATCACGGCTCATTGTCTGAAAGGGGCGTTACGTTCCGCGGATATCGCCTCGCGCTATGGTGGTGAAGAGTTCTGCATTCTATTGCCGCAAACAGCCATGTCCGAGGCTGCAGCAATTGCCGAACGCATTCGCCAAAGAGTCGCCAGCACTCACTATCCACATGGAAAGTCGCAACCATTGAGTCGGGTAACGGTCAGTATTGGAGTATCTACTTTCTCTTCGCTAGTAAGCACTGCCGAAACAATCATCGCTGCTGCCGATAGAGCCCTTTACAAAGCCAAGCACGTGGGAAAGGACCGCATTGAGTTCTACCGCGACTAGTCGAGGGAAACCAGCTAATTGATGAACCCACTACCGAAGAACGAAAGTTTCCCGCGAATATTGGGTCGAGTCACGCGCGCCGAATTTGTCGGCCGGGGCAAGGAGCTTGACCGGATAGTGAAGCAAGCGACCCGCCAGGCTAGCGGGCGCGGCTTATTGTTGTTGATGGAGCCGTCAGCTGGTGTGTCCGAACTGTTGCGCCAGGCGTACGACCAACTCTTCAGTTTACGCACTGACACAATCCCAATCTATTTTGCGTTTACCAGGAATGAACTCACGGCGGTTAGCGCTGCGATCGAGTTTCTCAACACGTTTCTCCAGCAGTACATTGCCTATAGACGCAACGAACCGTCGCTCTCTTATACCGCCCTGACACTGCATGATCTCGTCGATCTCGCGCCTCCCGCCGATCTCGAATGGGTTTCCCAACTGGTTGAGTCATACAAGACGCTACGCTTCAGTAATGACGACAAGGCATTCGTCCGGTTCTGCTTAGGAGTGCCGCAGAAGGTACCAGTCAAGTTTGGCCGGCCGTTTGTGATGCTCGACGGCGCTCAGCTTGCCGATCAGCTTAATGGCTCAGTCACGCTCGGACCGGAAGTGCTGCGAGTGTTCGGACAGGCGGGTCTTTCGTTTCTCCTGGCCGGGTTGCGTCGTCAAATCTTAAAGGCAGCTTACGACGCGAAGTGCGACTTCGAGACATTGGACGTATTGCGACTAGAACAACTAGATAGTGATGAAGCACGCATCCTGGTTGAGCGCGTGGCTCACCGTCAGCAGGTATCAATTAGCGAGGAAGGTCGCGACTTGCTCGTGCAACAGTTTGGCGGCAGTCCCTTTTTTATTACCAAGTTTCTTCATTCCGCGAGGGAAAAGCGCCTTACGCTAACGAGTTACGTTGACTGCCAGCGTCTCTACGTCGATGAGTTAATGGGCGGCCAGATTGAGCGACATTTCGCCGATTTATTTGAGGAGATCGCCCCGGAGCCTGAGACGCGTCTGGCGCTCACGCGACTGTTATGGGAGACCGCCTCCGGCGACAAGGCCATCTCACCCATCGAGTCCTTCGGTAAGCGATTGAACCTGGGTCCTGACCAGCTCGAACGAATGTTGCGGAAGTTGCACATGCACGAGTTTGTCAATTGGAATGGCGCCCTGGTTGAGGCGGGCGGAGGACCTCAAGTTTGGAAAGACTATCTGAAGGCTCGTTACCGGCTCGACGTACTGAGCGAACCGCGTGCAGTGGTGGTCGCGGATGCGCTGACAGAAGCGCTCAAACGCGCGCCGCGGACAATGGCCCGTCATTACAAGCAGCAAGCTAAGCTTGGTTTACGAGCTCTGCTTGCCGGATTCGATTTGCAGCGGATCCCGGCACTGCTCTTCGATAGTGTGCGTTTCCGCCACAACTATCGCGGTCTGGCACAGGAGAACCTGATCACGGCGTTGGAAGCAGAAACCGAACTCGTCAAATTGCCCCAGGTGGTTCATGTCGCCAGTTGCACGGCTTTTGATAACGAATTGCGCCAGGTGTGCGAAGAAGGTCTTTGCGCTGTAGCCCACGGCTTCGAGGAGGCTATGTATACCGACGCGCGCGAGGTGGTCTGGCTGGCGGCCCAGGTGGAAGCGAAGTTAGCCGTGGAAGCTGGTGTGGTCTTAACTTGGTGTGAACGACTTGCAGGGCTCGCCAGGAGTCGTGGTTTCAGGCGCTATAGAATCTGGCTGATTTCCGACGAGGGTTTTGCTGACAACGCAGCTGAAGTGATCAAGGAATACGAGGCATTTACGTCTGACCGCCAGCAATTTGAGCTTCTGGCCGGGCGATTTGGCGAAAAGTCGTGGCTGTCCGGGACAGTTGAAACCGATGGAGAATTCCTGATGGTGGTGCCAATGGGCGAAGACAACGAGCTAATTGCCGCTACCGCCGTGGAGCAAATAGCCCGCCGTTTGAACTTTCAACCGACGGCCATTAACCAAATTAAGACGGCGATCGTTGAGGCTTGTATCAACGCCGCAGAACATAGCTTCAGCCCCGATCGAAAAATTTATCAACGTTTTCGCGCAGAAAGTGATAGATTAGTAATAACTATTTCGAGTCGCGGCATCGTGCCAAGTAGTTTTGGTGGGAGTCAAGGCACAAGCATCGAGGTAGCCCAGGCCGGTCAGGAACGGCGCGGCTGGGGTCTGAAACTCATAAAAACTCTGATGGATGAAGTTGAGTTTGAACGGGTTGATGAGGGCACCAGTTTGCGAATGACCAAGTACCTGCGTAACAGTTCTGCTTGAAAACTATGGCGTGTTTAGCTACCTTGCCTTTCCCGACGCGCGCCACATCGTTATCTAATCTCAAGTTGTAGAAGCATTCGAAGCAGGAGGGAGCTGTCGAATGGAGATACCAAGTGGGTCATTGGTGCGCTCGCACTGTGTTGGCACCACCGCCGTTGTGTACGCCAGCGACTACCTGAATAAACTAACGGGCGAAAAAATAGAACGCGAGTGCAGGCGCCAACTTGATTCGGGTTGCCGGGCACTGGTTATTGATTTTAGCGATACGGAGCTCGTTAACAGTATCGGGATTTCAATTCTCCTAGGCATCATCGACATCGCCGAACGGAACGGCGCCCAGGTAGTTTTCTCAGATGTAAATTTGCAAACGGTTGAACTCTTCGACATGCTTGGCCTGACCAGGCATGTGGCCTTAGCCAGGGACGAACACGAAGCCCTCTTGTCGCTCTCCGATTTCGATACCACTCCACTTTCTCACTAATACTGCATGGAGCCCTCGACACAAAAACTGATTCATACCTTTGGGGCGTTAGCAGACCTGGGACAGGAAGTAGCAAATGCAGGTGATTTCAACGACATGGTGCAAACCTCGATGCACCTGCTGCTGGGCACGCTCGCTCTGCGCCGTGGCGCAGTTACTGAGTGTACGGCAAATGGTGCGTTGAGCTGCGTCGCCATCTGGGGGCTTGGGGAAAAACTTTTTACAGAGTTCGTTATCACTGAAGCTGAGCGAAGGCAGGTGCTCGAGAATCGCTCTTTCCTGTTTGCAGTCAAAGAAGCCAACGAAGGGTTCTTTGGTCGCTACCGCGACCGGCTCACTGAGAAGGGAATTGAACTCGCCTTACCAATGATCGTGCGGGGGCAGCTCACGGGGTTTGTGTTGCTGGGTGGTAAGGCAAGTGGTGAAGAATTCTCTCCCGAGGACTTCGATACCATTCGGGCAATGGTTAGGCACATTGGAGTGGGGATTCATACGCATCGCCTGCTGGAACAGGTGGCCCAACGCGCGGAAGAGAATCGACGGCTATACGAAGAGTTGCGAGCGATCTATCGTGACACCGTCAAGGCGTTTGCGGCGGCCATCGATATCAAAGACAAGTACACGCAAGGGCACTCAGATCGCGTGGGCCGGTACAGCGAGATTATTGCCCGGGAACTCGGTTGGAGCGAAGAGGAAGTTGAGGGGATACAAATCGCGGGTTACCTGCACGATGTCGGTAAGCTGGTCGTAGATCGCGACATCATCAATGCGCCCTACCATATCAACGCTAAGCAGTCGAGCGAGTTGAGTCGCCATCCTTCAGCAGGCTACGAAATCCTCGCGCCGATCAACCATCCTTACGCGGACATTCCCCTGATGGCCAAGTATCATCACGAACGTCTTGATGGTCGTGGTTATCCCGATGGTTTGACCGACGAACAGATCCCACTGGGCGCTAAGATCGTGGCTTTGGCAGACTCATTTGACGCCATGACCACCGATCGCCCTTATCGACGCCGCAGATCGTTTACTGAAGTGGTGGAAGATTTGCGCCAGAACACAGGAACACAGTTTGACGGTAAAGTAGTGGCGGCGTTTTTGAAGGCCATGCTGCGAGAGGTAAAAGGGTTAACTAAAGAGCGGCGCATCATAAAGATGCTGGGCAAGGGTTACCTGGAAGGTGAGCACGTACCAGCGATGCTTGCCGAACTCATCGCCGAACTCGAATCGGAGCGTCACTCAGTCGCTGGCCCCGCATAGTTGCTGGATACCACAGGCTTCAGCCTGTGGTTTTTCAATTACAACCTACAAACCGCCCGCGAGAATCTTGACGATACCACAGGCTTCAGCCTGTGGAGCTTCAACTTCAACCTTAGAAGGCTTCTGTAGAAATCGAGGGCTCAAGTTAACCCGCAGCCGCCATCATTTTCGGAAGGCGTTTTAGGCAGAAACTGAAACTCCACGGGCTAAAGCCCGGTGGTATCTGAGTATTGCGGAGTTTGCGCGGCGTAGGTGGAAATTGAAACTCCACAGACTAAAGTCTGTGGTATCTGAGCGAACCAATTAAGGCTGGATGCGCAGGATAAAATTGCAGATCGAAATCTTCTGGTCGGGAGCGATTTGGGTCGGCTCCTCGCGAGGCAACTCACGTCCATTCACCAACGTGGCGTTGCGACCTTTCGCCACGAGCCAGTAGCGTCCGTCATTGTCGCGACGTAACACAGCATGAGTGCGACTGACCTCCGGGTCACCTTTGATCGGCAAGTCAACTGTCACACTGCGCGAGCCACGACCAATCGTGATCTCATTCTTAAGGATCGGTACTACCGCCTCACGCACACCATCGCGCCAGATCTCCACGGAATAGAGTGGCGCAGTCTTGACTCGCACAACGGTCTGCTCACCCTCGGTGATTTCCATAGTCTCGCGAATCGTATCGTTGGGATTGAACGTGGCTGCGGTTCGCCCAGGTTCGGGACGCGCAAGCACCATCGTGTGGCCACTCTCAGTTTCGTCCCACACAGGCTGGACACGAAACTCGCCTTTGTTCAAGGTCCCATCGACTCGGAGTTCCACGGCAAATGACTTCACTGCCAGTTGGGTTGAGCCGCTTAACTCGCGCGCCCGTTCCGACAAGACGTGGAACAAGCCCTGCTCCAAACCTCGCCGCTTATCGCCTTGCCAGTCCTTGTCGTCCTCTGCACTCAGGTAAACGATGTACTCACGCGGAATGTAGGTAGGACCACCCGGCGGCGTAAACATTTCGCGCTGCATACACGATTCCACTTCGCGCGCGATCTTTACGAGAAACTCTTCCCAGATACGGCGTGGCCGCGCGTGCTCATCGGCCTCTTCGAGCAGGTCGTCTGCCGTTTCACCGTCAATCCAGCGTCGAATAGATTCTATTAAGCCCATATATCCTAAGATCAGATATTAGCTAACTTAACCTCTGATCTGGAAATCAAAAATGAAAACTGCCGCCAGGCTAATCAAGTTT
>DATFRK010000711.1:0-7178 GCA_035263325.1 Pyrinomonadaceae bacterium
AAAATTGGATCGGATTGAGGAGCCCGATCGCCTACATGCGTGGCTGGTCACCACCGCCCGCCGAAAGACGTGGCGTTTCATTTCCAGCCGTCAGGGACTGCGACAATCACTCACCGATGACAGTGAAAGCGATAGCGAAGAATACCTGGCAACTATTCCCGATAACGCACCGTTGCCCGATGAAGAGTTACTCAGGCTCGAGGAACAGCACCGGGTGAGAATGGCCCTGGACTCGCTCGATGAACGTTGCGCCAAACTGTTGACGATGCTCTTTTATGAGGCAGAACCCCGTTCATATGCAGAGATTGCCGAGGCCCTGGGCACGGCCGAGGGAAGTATCGGCCCCACAAGGGCACGTTGTCTGGAAAAGATGCTCCGACTACTTGAGAAATAATGGCGCGCAAGTATTTATTTTAACTGGTAACGGACTGTTGCTGTGGAGCTGGTGGCAGCACACCCCCTTAGAGTATTAACGATGACGACTCACCTCAGTTTTACCAACCTTGTTGATTTGGCCGAGAACCAAATGACTGCTGAAGAAAAATCGACGGCAACGAACCACCTGCTCAGTTGCTCGCTCTGCGCGGCTGAGCTCGACCGCGTTGAACAGACTATCAAGTTGATGCGAACGGATGAGACTGTTGACGCCCCACCCGAACTTCTGAGAGAGGCGATCGCAGTCTTTCGCCGGCGTAAAGAATCCCCGGCTTCCGCTCTGCGACGTATTGTGGCGGCGCTCAGTTTTGATAGCCTGAGTTTGACGCCGGCCTTCGGAGTGCGTTCGGCTCCTCCGACATCCCGGCAATTAATCTATAATGCTGAGGATAGCGACATAGATTTACGAATTACCGAACACGACAAAAAATGGGTCGTAAGCGGTCAAGTGCTCGGCCAGGATTGCAGCGGTGGACTAGTGGAGATCGAAGCCGACGACGAATCGGCCACGGCCACGCTCAACGATGAGTGTGAATTCACTCTACCTGCGGTTTCGGGCGCGAGCTGTTCAATTCGTTTGCAGCTTAACAACTTGACGGTGGAAATCCCGCAGTTAGAACTCAAAGCATAGGATGCAATATGCCGCAGCTTGCGGCGCGCCTGGTTGAGGCGAGTGACGCTGAACGCGTAAAACTCATCGAAGACTCCGTTAAGCTTGACCTCCTCGATCAAAGGCGGCTTGCTTACGCTTTGAAAGATCTCTGCCTGGACGGGTGGAGTGGTCATAGCGCTCAAGCGCTTGGCGCCGCAGCCACCCTCAAACTTCTTTCCGAACTCAATCCAGATCCAGAAATCACCGCTCTCGCCACCTGGACCACGGGCGTTGCTGCTTTGATCCAGGGAAAAATGGAGGAGGCCATTGTCGCTCTCGACAATGCTTCTGCTCGCTTTCGTGAATTGGGACAGTCACACCCCGCTGCTAACACACAGGTCAGTAAATTAATCGCCCTCGCTATGCTTGGTCGCTATGCTGAAGCCATTGAGTGTGGCCTGTCCGTGCGCGAGGAGCTGATGGCCCATAACGATTTACTGGCCGCCGCCAAGATTGAGCACAACCTCGGGAACATCTATTTCCGTCGCGATCAATACCAGCAAGCTGAGCAGTTTCAGCGGGCCGCTCGAGAGAGATTCATCAAACTAAATGACGAGATTCAGATCACGAAAAGCGAAAATAGCCTGGCCCTCACGCTTTCCCAGCAACACAAGATCCGGGAGGCTGAGCAACTGTATGAACAAGCTTTAGCCCGAGCCGAGCGAGTCCCGCTCCTCATCACGCAGGCAGAAATTGAATCGAGTATCGGCATGCTGGCACTTTACCAGGGCCAGTATGACCGGGCGCTGGACTACCTGGAGCGATCTCGCCGTAAGTATGTGCACTTGAAAATGCCTCACGTTTCGGCCATGACCGAACAGGAGATCGCCGACGCTTACCTGGAGTTGAATCTGGCCCAGGAAGCGGCCGAAATCTACGAGCGAGTGGCCCGGGAGTTTGCCGATCTCGGCATGCGCGCCGAGGAAGCGCGCGCCATCACCTTTCACGGCCGCGCGGCTCTGCTGCTTGGCCAGGCCACCAAGGCGCGCTCGTTACTGGAGAAAGCACGTGAACTCTACGAGGCAGAAGGAAATCAAGTGGGAGCAGCGACGGTACGCCTGGCCGAAGCTCAGTTTCTGTATTCAGACGCAGACTTTTCTGCTGCCGTAGCCGCTGTGCACGAGGCGAAGCCAGTGCTGGTAGCGGCCGCGACCACGCGTCGGGCGTTGTTTGCCACATGGTTTGACGGTGAATGTACCCGCGCAGCAGGAGTTCTTGACCAGGCTTCAGCTAAATTGGCGGAGGCGCTCGTCGCCGCGCAAACGGAAGAGCAGCGCGACATTGCCGCCCGTTGTTTGACTTCGCTTGGTCTAATTGCGGTTTCTACCCAACAAACTAAGCAAGCCGAGTCTTATTTCAAAAGAGCACTGGAGTTGATTGAGGAATTGCGAGCTCCAATCCCGGCCGAAGAGTTTCGCACCGCCTTCTTTTCCGACAAACTCGTTCCTTACAACGAATTGGTGCGCCTGTGCCTGATTACTCAGCGCGAAGTCGAGGCCTTCAAGTACGTCGAGCAGGCACGCTCCCGAGGCCTGGTTGATTTGTTGCGAGGCTCGGTTAGAACTGTGGCCCTCGGTCGAGACGACGTAGATAATGAACTGCTCGAAGAACTGGACCAGCTGCGCTCCGAGTTGAATTACTTCTATAACAAGATCAACCGGCTACCTGGTGAAACTCAGGACTTGTCCGGCCTGCGCGAGGCAATCCATGAACGCGAAAGGAAAACCCAGGAGATCGGGCGGCAGTTACAACATCGCGGTAGCACTATTAGCAGCGAAGTTCGTGACTTAGACATTCAACAATTGCAGCGGTCACTCGGCACCACGAGAGCGTTGATAGAATACACGAGTATCGATGACGAGCTCGTCGCCTTCGTCGTCACCGATGAAGGAATCCAAGCAGTACGCAACCTGGGCAGCGAAAAGGAGGTCGCCGCCGCGATCAGTCAGTTTCGGTTTCAGGTAGAAACGTTTCGTCATGGCTCGGCTGGCATTCGGCAACGCCTGCCATTGTTAATGGAGCGCGCGCAAAAGCACTTGCAGAAGTTGTACGAGCGATTGTTGCGGCCGCTGGAGTCGTTGGTCGGGGAGCGACAGCTGGTATTGGTACCCTACCGCAGTCTTCATTACCTTCCTTTACACGCGCTACATGACGGAACAAGCTACCTGATCGAAACACACGAGGTTTCCTACGTGCCGAGCGCCACGGTGTTGCTGGAGTGTCTCGCTCGGTCGCCGCGGCCATTGAACGCTGCCCGGTTATTTGGCGTGAGTGACGAGCAGACTCAGTTGATCGGAGACGAGGTTCGCCAGATCGCTTCGTTGTTTGCGAGCGCCAACAGTTATCTTGATGAGGCCGCGACAATTGAAACATTGTTTAGCGAGTCGCCAAACGCCGATCTACTACACCTTGCTTGTCATGCTCAGTTTAGGCCTGACAACCCGTTCTTCTCCTCGCTAAGACTCGGCAATGGCTGGCTGACGGTGCGCGAGACCTATGGCCTCAAACTCAACTGTCGCCTGGTAACCTTAAGCGCCTGTGAGACTGGAGTGAGTGAGATTTCGCCCGGGGAAGAACTGATCGGGCTCGCGCGTGGACTTTTCTCGGCTGGTTCGCCCTCAATTCAGCTTAGCCTTTGGGCGGTTGATGACGAAGCTACAGTGCAATTGATGGTCGATTTCTACAAGGAATTGCTCATTACAGGTTCAGCCGCCGGGGCTTTGCGGCAGGCACAGCTCAAAATGATGAAGGAGAAGCCCCATCCTTTCTTCTGGGCGCCCTTTGTTCTGATGGGCAAATGGTAAAAACAATTTGCCAATAGCCCATTTACCGATTTTGCTTGACCTTTGAATAGCGCCCAAGGTGAATTAGCAATCGGCAATCAAGTTTTTAGGCGTCCTTTGTATTTATTAGGTCCGTAGCGAGACTGTATACAAGACCTCGACAGGCAGACTTGTGGGTAATTGTCAGGTACTAGTATTTTATTGGTCCCCCGGCAAATCCAACGTTCCAAAAACTAAGGGCAACCGAGTGCGTCGCAACCTAACTTTCTTAGTCTGCGCTCTGTTACTAGCCGGAGCCGTTTACCTGCTCCGGGAACCTCCCACCACCGCGGCCAGTCCGGCCGAAGAAGAATTTGTTCCCGGCGAGGTGGTTGTCAAACTCAATAGCCTTGACGATCTCGCCGGCGTTACCGCCCAACACGCACTTGCCTCCACCCCCTTAGATCAGTTCGGCTCGCGACCCATCTACCGCCTGAAAATTACGAGTACGGCCGCTGTTACGGACAAGGTGCAAGAACTGCTCCTCGACACGCGCGTCATTTACGCCGAGCCGAATTATGTGGAGAAACCTCCCGAGGGCGGAGGGCAATCGTGGAGTGTAGGCCAGTCGTGGAGTGTTGGTGGCGATACGGGGATGTTCGTTGCGCAGTGGGCACCGCAAGTGATCCGGTTAGCCCGGGCACAACAAGTAAATCGGGGCACCGGTCCCAACGGTCCGATTAAGGTGGCGGTACTGGATACTGGCGTTGATGCTACTCATCCTGCCCTGGCAGGACATCTACTGCCGGGACGTGACTTTGTTGACGACGACAACGATCCAAGTGAGGTTGGTAGTCCGCAAACTGGCCCCTACGGTCACGGGACACACGTCGCCGGTCTCGTCGCGCTGGTTGCTCCAGAGGCGAAAATCATCCCCATTCGAGTGCTCGATCAACATGGGGTGGGAAATGTTTGGGTGCTGGCCGAAGCGCTAAGATACGCGGTCGATCCGGACGGCGACCCGTACACAAATGACGGCGCGGACGTAATCAATCTCAGTCTGAGCACGCGACGTCGCACCAGGTTGTTGGGTAGCGTGCTCGCCAAAGTGTGCGACGAGCAGGCCTACCCCGGTGAAGAAGACTTTCCTGCTACTTCGAATCCAAACCTGGTGGTTGTGGCAGCGGCTGGCAATGGGGGCGATACAACGGAGCAGTTCCCGGCCGCAGAAAACTTGAATGGCCTAATTGCGGTGGGCGCCTCCACCTCCGACGATATGTTGGCCACGTTCTCAACGCGGGGATCGTGGATTCGGATAGCAGCCCCGGGCCAGGCAATACTTAGCACCGTGCCTGGCGGAGGTTTCGGCACGTGGAGTGGAACGTCGATGGCGGCGCCAATTGTGGCCGGCGCAGCAGCACTCGTTCAGGCAAACTTCCCCACGTTACGTAATAGAAAAGTCGTTGATCAGATTGTGCACACAGCCGACCGGATACCTGGTCCAATTGAAGATCGCCTGGACGTAGGCGCCGCCTTGACCACACCTCCGGAAGCAGAGGCCTCACCTACACCTACTCCGAGTCCGACGCCCACGCCAACACCAACTGCAACACCAACGCCAATTCCCGCGCCCACTCCGAGTTCGGCGCCGCTATTGCTCACTGCCGCTAATACGAATCGAGCCCTGGCCCTTAACTCGGTAGTACTCACCGTCGAGCCATTCTCTGTCTTCTCGCCTTTCGTCCTTAACCCGGACCAACGCACCAGGGTGATGTTATTTGCCAAGAATGTGACGTTGTTACCGAATGAAGATTTTTCTATTGTTAGTGCGAAGGCAACCGATTCCAACAACGTCGTCTATCCGCTCACGGTAGAATTCGTCGCTGCGTTACCAGGTGTCGACTCGGTATCGGAAGTAATCGTCAAACTCCCTGACAATCTCATCTTGAACGGGGACGTTTCGGTGAGCATCACGGTGCGCGGCGTCGCGAGCAACACAGTCTTCCTGGGAATCCGAGCTCCTTAGCGAGACCCAATCAATACAGAATCCTACGCGGTACCTACCTACCGAGCCTGTATCGAAAGTCAGATACCACCGGCTTCAGCCGGTGGTATCTGACTTTCGACCCATACGCTCTACCGCTTAGGGTTGTCTATCGAGTATTGTAGTGAGACCCCACGGTTTCAGTATTAGCTATGCCAAATACCCTGGACGAAGATTGGGTCGAAGGTCGCGCTTCACTGGGAGCGGCTGCCGGTTGGACAGCAGAAGAAATTAGACTGGTTGCCGATCTCGGTTATGCACTCGCCGACTACGGTCGGGACGAAGAAGCACTCACTATCTTTGAGGGCCTGGCCGCACTGGCCCCCGCTACCGCATATTTTCAATCCGCCCTGGGAGCGTTACTACTGCGTATGGGAGAGCTGGACGCGGCTGAAACTCATCTGCTAGCGGCCCTGGAGGCAGATCCTCACGATATGTGCGCACTCTTGAACCGGGGTGAGCTGAATATGCAGCGTCAGCGACCGGACCTGGCAATCAAAGACTTCGTAACCCTGCTCGAACTTCCCGAAATTGCTACAAATTCTGGGGGAAATCCCTACGCCACTCGCTCTCGCGCCCTCCTGGCCATGTTGACCGGGGATGAAGCGTTGGTTAAGGATTAGGGTCCCACTTTTCACTTCCCAAAAACTTTCCTGACCCCCACGCAACTTTTCCGGAATGCGACCGATAACCTTGATAGGGTAAATAGCGCTTATTCCCCGAACGCAATCGCAAACGTCTGATTCCAAGGGAGAAGATCCATGAGTAATTCGGTGGCGGAAGTTCTATCCCAGGCGATGCAACAGCAGACAAACTCAGCAGGTAGCAGTCAGCAGACACCAACTCGGTCCTTTCAAGCAGTGCTACAAGACGGCAGTGTGCGCCCGAGGACGGTTGAAGAAAACGGCTCCAAAGAGAAGAGCGAAACGGTTTCCGGCGCCAGCTTGGAACAACTGCGCACCGAGCTGACCAAGCGCCTGAATCAGATCCCTAATAGCGCTAAATCGTTTGACGAGATCTGGCCGGAGTTACTGCGCACTCGCACTCGCATGGGACTTCTTCGGGACGCAATGCAGGGTGTTGACAACACCCCCACCGGCACGAACCTGAAGGGTTTGTTCGGGAGAGTGGAGGGGGAATGGTACGGCCTCGAACAGATCATGAGATCGGACAAGGATCTCTCATCAGGCGAATTACTCGGGCTGCAAGCTCGCCTCTACCAGGTTTCCCAACACATCGACGTGATGAGCAAAGTCGTTGACCAAATGACCAGTGGAATTAAGAC
>DATFRK010000712.1:0-5841 GCA_035263325.1 Pyrinomonadaceae bacterium
CAGAATGACCAAACAAAGCAGCTGCTTTAATGGGCGCATCATTCCATTCGGTATTTTGCTGAGTGATTTGCCGCGAGTCTCTGCGCTACCGCTGCGTCTCCCTGACTTCTTAGAAACAGTAACCTTTGAGAACAAGTACTGGACAAAAGGGACTCTGGCTTTGCCACACTCCTTGCGGAAAGCCTCTGGCTTTCCGCGGGTGCGGAATTATGGGGCGAGGCTGTGCCTCGGCGGCATAGCCACCAATTAAATTGCGGGCGTCGACGGAAAGCCACAGGCTTTCCGCAAGGCATGCGGCAAAGCCGCGAGTGCCGCTGTTTCATTTGGTTATCTGCTTGTAGGTTACAAGCATTGAGGCTCTGCAATAGCGTTGAAGCCAAGGATGAACTCTACCGCAGAGTCGCGGAGACGCATCAGAGGTGGCGCAGAGAGTTTTAACAAAGGGAGTCGGACAATGAATTACCCATTAGTGCGTCCTGTGGGCGCTCTTTTATCCTTGCTTATACCATTCAGTCTTACGGTCCACCCGACAACTCACCAGCAGAAGCAGACCACCATACCGAAAGAGCAAGTGATGCGCGCAGTTACTTGCGATTGCGACATGGCAGCGTTCCTGGGCTCATTGGCCCAAACATATGACGTCACAATCGGCTTCGAGACTCTTCCGCAACAGCCACGGCCACACCTCAAATTTCAAGTGTACGAGGCGACTCGCAATCAAGTGTTTGACGCAATCGTGCGGGCGGAGCCGGAATATCAGTGGCGAGAGCGCGATGGCGTAATCGAATTTCTTCCGGTTGCCGGACCTTCATTTCTCGATGCGTCTATCGGGACTTTAAAAGTGACCAATACGAATTGGATTCAGTCAATTGCTTTTTTGCTCGCTCTACCCGATGTGCGCACCAGCATGTCGGCTATGGGAATTACAGGTCATTCGATAAAGCCCGAATCAAAGCTCAGCGGAAGACCGATTTCGTTGCAATTGACAGACGCCTCAATGCGTGACGCGCTAAACAAGATCACCACGCTCAGCGGCGTACACTTCTGGGTGGTGCGACAAACCAAGGGAATTCTGTCAATTGACAATCTCAACGAGGGGCCTTGAGCCATAGCCTCGGTACTCTGAACTGACACTGCCAGTCGCGCCTCAAAACTTTCTTCTTGCTCTTTCCGCGCCAACTAAACTAGATTATTTGTATTCGAGCCCTTTCTCACCGCCCCAGCAATAGGACTAACCGGATCCACGAAAACCTGAAAGGAGTTGTGACATGTTTGAGGATCTGTGGACCAATTTCGTCCTGCTTATCCCTATCTTCATTCTCTTGACCATGATCTTTGGCGCCGGTTTCTACATCGGTCGAGTCAGTAAGAAAGAGTAGTGTGATTGCCGATTTTTGATTGCCAATTTTTGATTGGTCGCTACCTTACGGCAATTGGCAATCGATAATCGGTCTGGCCAGACCGATTGTCGCTACGCGTGACAATACTTACGGTGTCTTTTCCGCAATGAATCATTCGGTAATCTTACGCGTCTCACTTCTTCTGCTGGGCGCAGTCATCTTAACCTGCTGGGTCTTCTACCACCTGGTGCCTCGGGCAAGCTTTGTCACGTCCAATCCGCACCCTGGCGCCGTGCTCGCTACTCCTCCCGAAACTGTCTCCATCAATTTCAGCGACGAACTAGCCGCTAATTCGGAGATCTCAGTCGCCTCGACAATAACCCTGGGGCCCTCCGGCGAAAGTTTGTACGGAGACGGAAAGACTTTCACTTCAGCCGGACTGGATCATCATGACCCGCAACACAAGACGCTGACCGTTAATCTCGATCCGGGATTACCGAAAGGACTCTACTGGGTCAAGTGGAAAACCTCGGCGGCTCGAGGCGGCGCGCAACGATATGGCAACTTCTGTTTCAGCGCCGGCATGCCGATACCCGCAAGTATCACTCGCGCTGAACCGGGTGGCTTCCGCGAAGAGAATCCACGATTCCGCGACTACCGGGCTGTGTTATTAGGAGGTCTCTTTCTGTTAGCATTCGCTGTTGCCTTGCCGTACATCTCCTGGCGGAGATAAAGATAGGATAACAGGGCGTCCGAAAAGTGCTCGAACGACCGACGCTCAAGGTGAGTTTCAGCACCATTGAGTCTGAATGGCCGCCAGTGAAGTAATCTTTGTTACAAAAGACCCGAGATAAATCGTAAGCTAATTCTCAAGCATGGAAATAGCAGCGGCATACGACGAGTGGTCTCACAGCTACGAGACCAATGAGAACCGGACCCGAGACCTCGCCGCAAAGGTGTTGCGCCAACAGTATCCGACTCTCGCGCATCGGGATGTATTGGAGATCGGCTGTGGTACTGGTCTGAACACACAACATCTGGTTGCGGTTAGCAGTCGAGTACTGGCCGTGGATTTCTCGCCCGGGATGCTGGAGCGAGCAAGAGCAAACTTAGACGCTACCAATATTGAGTTTGCGCAACTCGACCTACAGCAAGAGTGGCAGATCGCTACCTCTTTGTTCGACCTGGTTGTTTGCACTCTCGTTTTGGAACACATTGCTGATCTCGAACATGTCTTTCGGGAAACAGCTCGCGTGTTGCGTGCGAGTGGGGAGTTCTTCTTCTGCGAATTGCATCCATTTCGCCAGTTACTGGGACGACAGGCACAATTTACTGACGAAAAAGGAGGCGTGGTGCGAGTGACAGCGTATTTGCACAACCTCTCGGAGTATGTGAACACGAGCGTGAGTCAAGGCTTCGAGATTATCCGCTTGGATGAGTGGCACGACGAAGGTAGTGAGAGTTCGCCGCGACTCTTGTCGCTGCGTTTGCGAAAGAGAGAGTGAGAGCATCGACTTCAGTCGGTTGGTTTTTGGATTTCAATTCTCCGCGCTACCTCCGCGTCTCTCGGGACGCCGCGGTTGAGTGGCTGTTAAGAGGTGTTCACCGCCGAGACGGAGAACGCTGAGGTTAACGCAGAGAGAAGAGCACTCACTTGAGTCGGTGCAGTTTTAATGTTCTCGGGTATGAAGGAAAGTTGTTAAGTTCAAAGTCGAAGCCTTTGACCCGGCCAGAAAGGTTGGCGAAGGTGAGCACACTAGGGCCATAATCGATACCGCGCGACTAGGCTCGACATAACTACCAAAGCGGTGACGAGTCACCGCACTCCAAAGGAGAAGTGGAATGAGCGCACCAGCCCAGGCCAATCCAAATGAAAAAAGAGAAATGCTGCGACACACCGTCGCCACCCTCGCCTACCGCGGCGGCAAAGCGGTCCTGAATGCCCCGCCGAACTTCAATAAGTTTCGCGTCAACGACACCACCCGAACTCCCGAAGAGATCCTGGCCCATATCGGCGACCTGCTGGATTGGGCGTTGAGCATCGCCCGCGGCAAACAAACGTGGCATAACTCAACCCCACTTCCATGGGACGAAGAGATCGCCAGGTTCTTCGCCGCGCTTGAGTCGTTTGACTCTTACCTGGAATCAGAAGGGGAATTGCATTGTCCCCCGGAAAGATTATTCCAGGCTCCCATCGCTGACGCTCTCACTCATGTCGGTCAAATTGCGTTATTGCGCCGGATGGCCGGTGGACCAGTAAAGGGCGAGAACTTCTTTCAAGCTGAGATTCAAATTGGCCGGGTTGGCGCAGAGCAGTCACACAAACGCGTGGAGTTTGACTGACGCTGAGAAAACTGTTTGCCAGGAGGATTGAATGTTGCATTCCCCTTTTAGCTCGAACAAGTCAGCAAACCTCGGAACATCGCTAATGGTGCTAGCGTTGGCGTTATTTCTGATGATTGCTTGCCGGGCGGGCTCAACTAACACCAATAGTGCGGTGACAACCAAGAGTAGCGCCGGTCCGATCACGATTACCGGGGCGGTTAACTCGAAGTTCACGCCGGAGGAGATCTCGCCCGTCAAGGTGGTCGACAGTATGGGTATTAACTTTGTGGAGAAGTTTCCCTGCGGCGTGAGTATTCAGTTTCCCATCAAGCTCGAAAAGGGTGCGCATCAAATTGGCGATCACCTCCACTCTCCAATACCAAACGTTTTTGGTGAATACAGTCCCGATTGCGGCAAAAGCGGCATGTATTTGAGTACCAAGGGAACCCTAAATCTAACTTCCGTTGGTGACAAATACAGCGGCACCTTTCAATTCGACGCCGGCTTAAGTAACGATGAGTCCAAAAAGGTAAACGTCTCTGGCTCTTTTAACGACATCGTACTGCGTTAGGAAATGCGAGTTGCGTTTGGATTTAAGGCCCACTCAGGCTGGGCAGCATTGGTGGTCGTCGGCCAGGAGGACGACGACTGGTCCGTGGTCGATCGGCGACGCGTGGAACTGGTCGAAGCAGACAAGCTTTGGGCCAAGCAGCCTTATCACGCTGCCGAAGAGCTACCACCAGTGCAGGCGCGCAAGGTTGTGCAGAGCGGCATTGAACACGCTCAACGCCTGGCCCTCCGTGAGTTGCGGTCCCTGGTTGAGTCGACCCAGGCAGCCGGAAATACGATCGCAGGCTGCGCTGTACTTGTTGGCGAACCAATGCCAGGGTGGACCGTCGATGAGATCCTGGCAGTCCATTTTCGCATGCATAAAGCTGAGGGTGTATTGTTTCGTAGAGTGCTTGCTCAAGCGGCGAAAGAGTGTGGCCTTAAAGTACTCGAGGTCTCAGAGAAATCATTACTTGAACAAGCCCCAACCAGCCTGGGATCGTCGATAGAGAAACTGACCCGGCTATTAACAACCCTGGGAAAGTCAGTTGGACCACCGTGGGGCAAAGATCAAAAAGAAGCAGCGCTCGCGGCGATGATGGCCTTGTCGGCGCCAGCGAAGAAACAGGTCAGAACACAAAAGACATAGGCTCTCCCGATAACTAGTCCGAATTCGAAAGCAGGTAAAATCAGATGAAGTCACTTTCGAGCTTTGTCGGGATCCTCTTTTTCTTCAGCCTGGCCCTTGCTCAAGCCGAACCGAGTAAACCAGCTGCAAGTACTAACTTTGAAGCAGAACTCAAGGCAATAACTCGGGAAATGCATGACGCTCTTCTGAGTGGTGATGGGGATCGCTTGCTCACCTTCTTTGCTGATGAGTTTCAGGGCACCGGCTACAACGGCTCGCTAATCAACAAGAAGCAACTGCTCAGGACTTTTCGCCCGCCGCCGCCTGACACAAGAATCACGCGGGATATTCAGGACTTTAAAGTGAGCGGTAGCGAAGAGGCTGCAGTTGCTACCTACCGGGTGATCGAGCAGGTGGAAGTGGGCGCGCAAAGGTCGGGTGGTGAGTATCTCTACACGGATACTTTTTTCAAAAAGGACGGTCGCTGGCAGATATATCTATCAAACGTTACTCGCATTGAGCCTAAACGGATAATTACGAAAATCGACCCAGCGATCTACGATGCCTACGTCGGTCGGTACGCGCTGGTGCCTGGACTGGTCTATACCATCACCCGAAAAGGCGATAAGTTGATGGGCAAAGCACCGGACGGCACCAAGGTTGAGTTGTTGCCACTGAACGAGACAACCTTCTTTGTCAAAGACCGGCCGGGAGAGACAACTTTTGTGAAGGACGGCAATGGCAAGGTCACGCACCTGATCATCAGGACTCAGGGTGACGGCACGAAGATGAGGAAGATTGAGTAGGAAGGTCCTGGGCCTTGGGGCTTTGGGCCTTGGTGCTTTGTCGGCTTCTCTCAGCGCAGCCTCCGCATCTCTGCGACTCTGCGGTAGGAGAGTGATTACAGGCCTCAACCGCAGAGTCGCGGAGACGCCGAGGGTTGCGCAGAGATAAGAGTCAGACCTGGAGATGGACGCCAAGCAAAAATCAAAAATCGAA
>DATFRK010000713.1:0-4835 GCA_035263325.1 Pyrinomonadaceae bacterium
TCAGCTCGTAAGAAAGCAGGCGATGCGCTCGCTGGGCGAATCGGGCGACCCGCGGGCCGTGGAGTTCTTCCGCGAAGTGTTGATGAAATAAAGTACGTTTTTAAGATTCACCGCAGCTGGGGCCACCTGGAGGCGCATTTCAACTGCGCTACAGCCTTTGGGAGGTCGCTTCTGCGGTGAAGCCGTGTCGTAGGCCGGTGAAACCGCTGTCAATGAAGATTAAGCATCTTGTAATTGCAGTAGCATTGCTCGTCACCAGTGTCGCTGTTGCTCAACGCACCGGTCATGACTCGAGTGGACCTTCAAAGGGTACGCTGATTGTCACCGGTGGCGATTTCGGTGCCGGGGTAAAGGAGAAGTTCGTCGCCCTCGCTGGTGGCCCAGACGCCAACTTCGTTTACTTTCCCACTGCGGCTTCCAGTGTGCGACTCGATTCCGGATTTATCTACGAACCACCAGACACTGACACACCCGCAAACAACACCCACGAATTTGAGCAGGAATTGGCGAAGATGTTTGGCGTGAAGGCGATGACGGTGTTGCACACCAGAAGTCGGGCCACGGCCAACTCGGAAAAGTTTGTAGGGATCCTGCGCCGGGCGAATGGAGTTTGGTTTGGTCCAGGCAATGCTGGTCGCCTGGCAAATGCCTATCTCGATACCGCGACGCAGCGAGAAATTGAGGCAGTGCTCGCGCGCGGTGGTGTTGTCGGTGGCAATTCGGCCGGAGCCATAATTCAAGGCTCCTATACAGTGCGTGGCCGTCCGGATAAACCACTGCTGATGGCGACAGGGCACGAGCGCGGGTTCGGTTTCATCAAGAATGTCGCCATTAATCCTCATCTAACCGAAGCGAAACGCGATGCCGAATTGGTCAACGTGGTTGACGCACACCCCGAATTGCTGGGAATTGGCATTGACGAAAAAGCAGCATTAGTGGTCACCGGGGATCGCTTCGAAGTAATCGGTGATGGTCGAGTCGCGATTTATGACAACGTGAAGCATGGTGGCAGCTGGTATTACTGGCTGACGCCAGGAACGATTTTCGATCTTAGAAATCGGCGGGTTGAAAAGGCCCCGGCAAAGTAGGTACTCACTTCCTTGCCTTCTTCGCGTTCTTCGCCTTCTTCAAGACCTTCTGCTCCTTGCTCACCGCGTAGTGCAAACGGACCACTCCATCCGCATAGTTGCTCGCTTGAATCAGTTTCAACTCAACATTGAAATACCTGGGCGCGATCAGCGGAATCCCCTCACCAATAAAAGTGGGAATCACATGGATCACAAACTCATCCATTTCCCCGGCCTCCAAAAACGACGCGATAATACCGCCGCCTCCCATCATCCAAATGTCTTTGCCCGGCTGCGCTCGGAGGCGGGTAGCGAACTCTTTGATCGGTTCGTTCACAAACTCCACCTGAGAATCTTCAGCCGGGCGTGGGTTATGAGTGAAGACGTAGCTCTTTATCTTCTTGCCCATACCACCACCTTTTTGGCCGAAGCCAACAGCTATGTCGTAGGTCTTGCGTCCCCAGAGAACTGTATCGATCGACTTGAAGAAGTCGGTCATCCCATAGTCGCCCGCGGTGCGGGGACGATTCAGCCAATCGATACCGCCGTCGGCCCGCGCGATGTAGCCGTCAGCACTAGTGGCGATGTGGGCAATAATTTTGCGCTCTTTCATTAATAGTCTCCGCCTTTTTTCTGACGTAGGATCAACTCACACTAGCAACAGTCAGTGCAAAACCTCATACCGCAAGAGCACGCACCCCTTACTCAACTCCTTGCACTCAATCAATTTCAGATCGATCTGCCCAGAACACTCATGAAAGAGAGGCACGCCCGATCCCAACAAGACTGGATGAACGTTCAGCCCCACTTCGTCGATTAGATCCGCTTCGAACAGCGACTGGGCCAGTACTCCTCCGCCCAGCACACAAATTCCTTTACCTTCTTCCTGTTTGAGCGAAGCAACAAACGCCGCCGCGTCCTGACTGATAAGTTCAACCTGAGGGTGCGGACTTCGTTTGAGAGTGCGAGAGAAGACGTAGTTCTTTACTCCCGCGAAAGCACCCGCACCAAGACGAGCACTAACCTCACAGGTCTTTCTGCCCATTAAGACTGTGTCAACTGTTTTCCAGTAGGCTTTCATGATCGCGTTGACTTCTTTGCTCCAGAGAAGCCAATCGACCGACCCGTCCTTGCGGGCAATAAAGTTATCGAGACTGGTGGCCCCGCCAAACGTAACTTTCCGCATCACGAATTCGAAGATAAGGCCGCATATATGACATCCTTTGTCATGTTTCTAAGATAAAATCTCGCGGTCTGGGAATAGTTCATCGCTCGAGGAGGCCTTCGATGCGCGCTGACCGTCTCTTATCAATTGTCTTGCTCCTCCAGGCCCACCATCAACTGACCGCAAGAGATCTGGCAGCTCGACTCGAAGTATCCGAACGCACTATTCATCGCGACATGGATGCGTTGAGCGGAGCGGGAATTCCGGTGCTGGCGGAACGAGGCACGCGCGGTGGCTGGTCGCTCCTTGGCGAATATCGCACCAACCTCACCGGTCTCAACGAAGCCGAGATTCAGTCGCTCTTTGTCACCAAACCTACCCGACTGCTGGCTGATCTAAATATGGAAAAGGCGGCCGAAGGCGCGTTGCTCAAACTGCTCGCAGCCTTGCCGGCGGCGTATCGACGAGGAGCGGAACGAGCGCGACAAAGGATCTACGTCGATGTTGCCGGTTGGTCCAGGAGAGAAGAAGCGGTGCCTCTTTTGCCTGTTTTGCAGGACGCTATCTGGCTGGAACGTAAACTCCAATTCACTTATGAACGCGGCGATGGGTGCGAGCCAGTCACGCGACTGGTCGATCCGCTAGGGTTGGTGGCCAAGGGAAGCGTTTGGTACCTCGTGGCGGGTATCGATGGAGGAACAAGAAGTTATCGTGTTTCTCGCATCAGGCAGGCTGAGGTGATGGCTGCCGCGGCGTCTCTGCGAACAGATTTTGATCTGGCAGCCTTCTGGGAACAATCGGCGACAACTTTTAAAAGAAGCGGGCCCAACTATACGGCAACGTTCAAAGTCGCGCCGCAGGTCTTTCCCCGCTTGAGCTTCGCGGGACGTTTTGCCAGGGTTGGTGAAAAAGTCGCGACGGATCAGAAGGGATGGATCACTGTTTCAGTGGGCTTCGATGTTGAAGAGATGGCTTGCGAGTGGGCCCTTTCGTTTGGCCCCCAGATGGAAGTGTTGTCACCTGAGTCACTACGTGACAAGGTGATCGCAATGGCGCGGGAAACATTGGCTTTCAACTTAGAGAACCGCGAGCGGTAGCGAGCGGTAATCCCCACTCAACTTTGTATCGTCCTCTCTACTGAGTTGAGGGGGCATTTCCGCTCGCGGTTCTCTAGGGGACAATTTCGAAGTCGATCCACTGGATCGCTTGTTGCTGCTTGTCCTTTGCCAACTCGTCGGTGACGACCAACTCCAGGTAGTAAGGACCAGGCTCCAATTTGTTTTCCAGGCGAACCACTCCTTCCGTAGCTACTCGCGCCAAGTCCGGCGCCTTGCTCGCGTCAACCGTCATGACCGGCGGTGTATAGACAACTTTGCCATCACGATAAAGGCGTGCCTGTAGCTGCAACTTTGGTTGGCTGGTCGCTGGATTTACCTCGGCGTTGTAGATCACACAGCCAAAGCGCAGCTCCGACCCGGGCGCGTAACGTCTTACTGCCAGACTGTGACTTATTTCCTGTTGCGGCGTGGTAGAAGTTTGGGTTGTTGGGCTCGAAGTCTTTTGCAGCACGATGCCCGACAAAGTCAATCTATGGTTGTTGAGATTCGGGATCGAAACAAATGTCCCTACCGCGCCGAGCTTGCTTGAAGTGACGTCGCGGACCGCCACCCGATACTGGTAGGCGCCTGGCCGCTTGACTGGCAGGTCAAACCAGACAGCGAATCCGTCACGTAGTGCTTCTTCGTAAGAAGACCCCTTGAGACGCACCTGGAGCGTACTGGTTTGCCGATCGGCGACGGCGCCATTGTTGCCAAATAGAATGGAGCTGATCTCGAGGGTGGCGATATGAGCGCCTTCAGCATCATCAGTGAAAGTTAAGTCGTGAGCGTCCAGGTACACAAATGATCTTAGAGTCGAGCCAAGCGCTTTGTCGTTGCCAAAAAGAGCAGCGAGATCCAGATGTATATCATGAGCTCCGAACGGCGACATCAGCGCAAGATTGGCTTTGTCGGTAAGTGTTCGCCTACTGAGATTATCCGACTCCTCCTCGCTAACACCGAAGAAGCCGAAACGCGTTCTCAAACTCATCCCTGACCGTTTGACCCGCGCTTTGATCTTGTGAAACGTTTTGTTAAAGGTTTCATCTGTGGGCCGGTAACCAATCAGATAATAACCACTCTGATCTTCGAGTATTCGATCCAATTCAAAGTCGTTTGAGTTGCGCACCAGGAAACCGCCTGTCTGACGCGCTATCAAATCCGCGCCCTCGCGACGTTGCACGATCAAATTAGAACGAGAGCTGATGATGTTGTTGATCTCCTGATTAATTTGCCCCTGCGAACTAACGTGGATCGAATCGGCAGCCGTCAGACCGGTGTACTGCAACCCCTGGGTGTCGACAGCATAGATTACTGTGGAGTTACGAATGGCCCTTTCGGCTATGCGATTCAAGGCGTATGAATAGTTCGTAGTGAATGGTGCGCTGATCACGTTGCCGTCACGGTCTCGAAAGACCGGTTCCTGATCTTCACGCGGCAAGCTATCGGAAAAAACTACCATCGACTTCCGGCCGGGCAACTCGCTCATCGCTTCCACGATGAACC
>DATFRK010000714.1:0-12537 GCA_035263325.1 Pyrinomonadaceae bacterium
CACGGCCTTGTGCCGTGGAGTGTTCACGTTCAGTGGACGAGCAGAAGCGTTTCAAAACGATTCGCGCCCAAATCACTAGTGTGAAGAACCACGGCACAAGGCCGTGGCATCGTAATCACTGTCCGGGCTCTCTTTTTAGTGGAAAAGCCTGAGGGACCACGGCACCAGGCCGTAGCATCATTGAGGAGCTAGCCTCGAGGGACACTGACGCCCAGCCGGTCAGCCATGCGGACCAAGTCCGCAACAGAGTCGGCTTGCATCTTCAACACCACCTGGGCCCGGTGAGCTTTGATCGTCCGTTCACTGGTACCCAGTTGATGAGCGATCTGTTTGTTCAAAGCGCCGCTTGTAACCAGGGCAAACACTTCGCGCTCCCTTGCCGTCAACGATTCATAACGGGCTTGGATTTCCGCCACCTCGTCAAGCACCTTGCGGCTTTCGCGGTCACGGGCAATGCCCTCCTTGACCGCGTCGATCAGATCTTGATTACGAAAGGGCTTGGTAAGGAAGCCAACAGCGCCGGCTTTCATTGCCTCCACGGTCATCGGGATGTCGCCGTGTCCGGTCATGAACACAATTGGCAGATTGCGATTGCGACGGGCCAGTTCCCGTTGTAGATCAAGACCGCTCAAACCAGGCATCTGCACATCGAGCACCAGGCAAGCAGGAACGTTAGGTAGCGAGGCATCCAGGAACTCTTCGGCCGAGGCAAAAGCGATCGTTTTCAAACCAACTGTACCCACCAGGCGTGCCAGGAAAGTGCGAAACGACGGATCGTCGTCCACTATGATCACTACCGGAACTTCCGCTGCAGCCTTTTCTTTCATGTTGCTTGAAGTGAAAACCGGGCGAAGCTCTACGTTCGCGAGTGACGGACCACCTTAGCTACCGCTCAAGGTTCTATATCGGTAACCGCAGGCAGCGTGAACTTGAACGTCGCGCCAGCTTGCTTGTTTGGTTCAGCCCACAGTTTGCCGCCGTGCGCCTCAATGATCGAGCGGCTAATCGCCAGGCCCATGCCCATTCCTGATGACTTCGTCGTGTGAAACGGCTTGAATATTTGTTCGGCCTGGTTGGGATCGATTCCCATTCCACAGTCGGAAACCACGGCCATCACACCGTCCGCAAAACGATCTGTCTTAAGCCTTAGTTCCGGTTTCCGCTCAGCGATTGCACTCATGGCCTCGATGCCATTCATCACCAGGTTGAGCAACACTTGCTGCAGTTGCACCCGGTCAGCGGCCACTGCCGGTAACGCCGTTCCCAATTCCGGCACTAGGGTCACTTGTTTCCTTTGGGCCTCGTGACCAACCAGATCCAGCACCTCTCGAGCAACATCGCTCAGGTCGAGAGGAACCTTTTCCGGTGCATGCTTCTTCATGAGCGATCGTATTCGAGTGATGATTTGGCTGGCCCGGCGACCGTCGCTGGCAATGTCGTCCAGCGCCTCCCGCAGTTGCGCCAGGTCCGGTTCAGTGCTGCCTAGCCATTGCCGGCAGATATCGGCGTTGCCAACTATGGCCCCCAGCGGTTGGTTGACCTCGTGCGCGATCGACGCCGCCAGCTCGCCCATCGTGGTGATGCGGGCCACGTGGGCCAATTCAGCCTCGGTATTGCGTAGCTGGTCTTCGGCGCGCTTGCGCTCTATCACCAGGTCCAATTGGGTGGCCACCGCGGTGATGACTTTGACGAGGCGTTCATCCTCACTCTGTGGCTCAGGCATGAAAAACTCGATCACGGCCATAACTTCGCCGTCAGCGATGATGGGGATCGCCAGCGCAGCTTTGAGCCCGGTTTCTTCAGCCAGCACTCCGCGGGGAAAGTTGCCGTCTGTAGTTACATCTTTCACCCAGACTGCGTGCTGGGAAAGCCATACGCGTCCGGGAAGACCGACTCCTGGAGGCAATCTCGCATTGACTGATCCTAGGCGGAATTCTTCGAGTCCATCCGTCGCCGCATAAAAAGCGGGACTACATTCAAGAGCTGTTTTGTCCGCCCGCGGGATCCAGGATTGTCCCAGTATCCAGCCGGTTGTCTCGCAGACACGACGCAACACGACGCCAAGTGCGGAAACCAGGTCTGGAGCGACTGACACCTCGGTCGTGATCGCCTGGAGCAGACTCACCTGTTCCTCGGCCCGCCGGCGTTCGGTGATGTCGTTGGCCACCGAAAGAATGCAGCTTTGCCCTCCTATCTCAACCACGAGCGACGACAGCAGGACCACACGCGATAAGCCACTGCGAGTGCGAATCCTGGCCTCGAGGTTTCTTACCACACCTCGCTCCTTCAGCTGCTGGAGTAACTCACTGCGGGCTAACGGCATCTCCCAAAGGAACTCCAGTGAGGTGCGACCGATCAATTCCGGACGAGCGTAACCACTCAACTCAACAAAACTCTCGTTGACCTCAATGATGCGCCCTTCATCAAGTGTTGCCAGCGACATCGGATGCGGGTTGGCATTGAATGCCTTGGCGAAACGCTCTTCGCTGGCCCGCAACTCGTTCTCGGCGCGCTGGTGTTCAATGGCTATGCCCGCGATGTGAGTAGCAACTTCTGTCAGTCTAGCCTCGGTGCCGGTGGGCGCCTGGGGCTCGCGGTAGTACATCGCAAAGGAGCCCAACACCTTACCTGAACCGGAAAGGATTGGCGTGGACCAGCAAGCACGCAAGCCCGCCATTTCAGCCAGGGGGCGATAGTCTTCCCAAAGGACGTCGTTCATAATGTCGGTAACGATTACCTGCTTGCCCAGGTACATAGCGGTGCCGCACGAACCATTCTTTGGTCCAATCGGCGCGCCATTCACAGCCTGGATATAGCTTGCTGGCAGACTCGGGGCAGCCCCATGGACCACATGTGTGCCATCCTCGCCCAGCATAAGCACGGAGCAAAGCATGCCGGGCGCCTGGGCCTCAATTAAGACAACCAAACTTGATAGCACTTCAGCGAGCGGCTCTCCGCGCGCTATCATTTCCAGCACCCGACTTTGTCCAGCGCGGAAAGCATCTTCTTTCTTGCTCTCGCTGATGTCGTGGCAAACGACAACTCCACCCGATAACTCACCCGCCGCATTTCTGAGTGGTCTACCGCTGACTCGAACCCAAACGCCCTCGGGTGATTTCTCATGACGAACAAACATCTCGAGATCGTCGACGACTTCGCCTCTGATGGATCGGGCCAACGGCAGTTCATCGGCGGGAAATGGGGTTTGTTGATCAGGCAAATAGAGACCATATGTTCGGGACCAGCCCTCAGCCTTTGTTTCAGTCGCCCCGCTGCCAAACATCCGTTCGGCTGCCGGGTTGAAGGTCAGAAACTTGTAGTCTTTGTCCGCAACGATCACCGCGTCGCTCATGTGGTCGAGAATCGAGGTGAGCACCTCAGTTTGACCCAGGAGAGCCTCGCTAAACTTCGACAGTTCCTGTTCAGCCTGTTTTCGTCGAGTGATATCGCGCCAGACTGTGTGCAAGATCTGACGATCCTCAACCGGAATTGCTGTCAGTAGAACTTCTACCGGGAACTCGCTTTGGTCAGAGCGACGCGCCAGCCACTCAAAGCGATGGCTACCCTTTTCCAGGGCAACGGCGATCATCTGTTTGACTTTACTTGACGATGAGGAGCCGTCTGGTTGCAGCTCAGGCGATAGATCAGACGGTGAAAGCGAGAGCAAGTCGTCTTTGCTTTGATAGCGAAGCATTTGTACGGCTGCCTGGTTGCAGTCTACAAACACACCGTCATCGATTATCAGGTTGGCGTCGGGAGAATTTTCGAAGGCCAGGCGCAGCGAGTCCTGCGTCCACACTGTTTTCGCGCGCTCCTGTACGTTTTTCGCGCGAACTGGCTGAGGGTTGAGTTCGACACCGGCCATCGACACTACTCCACGGCTCTGGGTAAATTACGCTTCCCGAGAAACCTGTTTACCGGTGGGTCGGTGCGTAGACACTAACATAAAGTCACTTTGGTCGTCGCGGATTTTTCTTGAGGCACGAGAAGCAAGCGTCGGGAGTTTTTTAATAGGAACTGTTCGCCCTATACGACTTATTCAGCCTAGAACAAGCTCGGTGTTACCCCCACTTCACGCTCGACATGGTCAGGTAGGTGCTGATCTTCATTGTCGGGTGAATTCACGGCATTGCTAACCGGATGACTTTTCATTTGCGATGCGGGAAATGGCACCAGCAGTTTCTTTAGTTCTTCCGCTGGCGTGTTTTGATCGAGCCAGATCCGAGACGACTCGCGATTGAGAATCACCGGCATCCGATCATGCACTGCGGCCAACAGTTCGTTAGCCGTGGTGGTTACGATGGCGCAGGAAGCAATCGGGACTTTGTCGTCGAGCCATTCGTCCCAGATTCCCGCGAACATGAATGGCGACTCATCCTGCATCTGAAAATAGTAGGGCTGCTTTGATCTTCCGGTTCGTTTCCATTCATAAAAACCGTCGGCTGGAATCAAGCAGCGGCGCTTTTGAAACGACTCACCGAAACTGGCCTTCTCGTCCAGCGTCTCGCAGCGAGCATTGATGAAACCCTTCGGTTCCTTGCTCCACGAAGGGATCAACCCCCAACGGAAAGAGGAATACTCGGCCCCGGATGTTCGTTTAACGAAAACCAGGATGTTCTGACTCGGCGCGATGTTGAAGCGCGGATCCGGCAGGGGGAGACGCAAGCGGTTGAACCGCTCGAGCTTTAGTTTCTCCGGACGACGGAGTGTGAAGCGACCACACATATGCTTGTGCTTCTTCCTACTGCGTCTTGGCCGTCGGCTGCGAGGGGAGCGTGGGGTTCGCTCTCCTGTAAGCCTCGATAAACTGATCGAGTTGGCTGTTTACGATCTTGCGCAAAGTCTCTTCCGTTATCGCTGGACCATCGTTGGCGTGTGACTCCCAGGTGGGAAGGTAGGTGTATTTTTGTTTTTCCCGGATGGGCTGCACCCGCTGCCAGAATTGGCTGCTAACGTCAATCCCAGGCGCATACGAAGCTCCGTTCTGGTCCAGGGTCACGACCACATTCAAGAGCGGGTAACCAGCTCGCGCGGTCTCGGGAGCGTAGCGCAGCAATGGAATGCCCGCTTGCTTTAACTTGTTTTCCGCTTCTCGTTGCAGCGGGTCGGCGAGCGCCTGAAAGCGAGGGTCAGCGAATTGGATAAACCTAAGCGACACCATCAAGTCGATGCCGGTTAGCCCCTGTAGAGCGCTTACCGTATCTTTGAGTTGGGGCTCAGTCGCAAGACTCTCAACCAGCGGCGGGTTCGGATTCGCCGCGCGATATTCTCTGACAAACGCGTCCAGTTGTTTGTCAAAAAGCGCAAGCAACATTTCGGAGTCTACCTTAGGACCGACGACGCTCATGGACCAAGTCGGCAGTTCCACTTCTTGCGCTGGATCTCGCCACAAGCGCACTCGCTGAAACAGCTTGCTATCGATCCCCAGCGCAGGAGGGGGATCAGTCGGTTTCCTCAGCGTTACCGTGAAAACCAAGCGAGGTCTTGCAACGACGGCGGCCTCATCGGTTGCCTGTAATAGAGGAACTTTTCCTTGACTCAATCGATTCAGAGCTCGGTCCCGCAGCTTTTGCAACACGGCCGGCTGCATCGCTGTTTCAAGTCCGTCTACCTGACCGTACTTAACGGTCAATCCGATTTGCCCTAGGTTCTCTAAGGTTTGTCTCGGATTCGCGTCCTTAAATCCGTCTGTCCTGCTTTGCGCCGCAATGTAGCTAAACAGGCTTAGTAATAAGATCGTCGCTGTGAGAATTTGCTTTGTCATTTCCTTGCCCTCGTGCTGATAGGGAAAGTGTTTTGCCACAGGAGTCTCGCATATACCGCATCTCTGATGTCGATAATGAGGTTTGCGTTTCCGCCCTTTTTCTTCGTTATCAACCTCCCGCCAACCCTTTGATGTCCCTGCGCTTACGAAGACGAATTGGCAAAAAAGAGAGGCCGCCGGAGCTACTTCCAGCGGCCTCAGTTCTGTTTGGTAGCGCATACGGGACTCGAACCCGTGATCTCTGCCTTGAGAGGGCAGCGTGTTAACCAACTACACCAATGCGCCGCAGTTGGAGGAGGATTATAGGTGCGGGCTGTGCGAGTTCGCAAGTTTTGCAGTGCGGCGACTCGCCGCTGTTCGGGATCGGGAATCTCAAAAGTTGCGTGATCACAAAGCGGCGACGAGTCGCCGCACTCCAAGGTTTTCGAGTGCTAATGCTATACTGCACGGGCTCTGATAGGCCAATTTTCCCCGTCTCGATAGTTAATAGTCTTCATCTATGGCGAACTCCCTCGTTGGTTCAGACCCCTGCGCACAAACACCCTCATTTCCTCTTTCCCAGTACAACTTGCGAGGTAGGCAATGAACATTTGTGTCTTGCGCGAGACACAGGCTAGCGAGGCTCGCGTGGCACTCATGCCGGAGTCCGTTAAGAAACTCGTTCAGTTGCAGGCCGTGGTCCAGGTTGAAAGTGGCGCCGGACTAAATGCCGCCCACCCTGATGACGATTATCGCGAGGCCGGCGCGGAAGTCTCGGATGATCGCACGGCCCTGCTGTCGACTGCTGACGTCCTCGCTGCGGTAAACCGTCCCACGAAGGAGGACATGGATTGTCTGCCGCCAGGTGCGGTGATCATTGGCTTCCTGCGGCCTTTGGATGAACCAGCCGAATTGTTACCGGCCGTCGAGCGTGGTCTAACTACGTTTTCGGTGGAACTGATTCCCCGCATCACCCGAGCCCAAGCGATGGATGCGCTTTCGTCGATGGCCACTGTTGCGGGTTACAAAGCAGTGCTGATCGGCGCGTCGCACATTCCGAGGATGTTTCCTTTATTGATGA
Organism: Pyrinomonadaceae bacterium; assembly: GCA_035263325.1. Lineage (GTDB taxonomy): Bacteria > Acidobacteriota > Blastocatellia > Pyrinomonadales > Pyrinomonadaceae > PSRF01. Next base: position 6,825 of record DATFRK010000714.1, read on the forward strand.
CTGCGGCCGGAACTGTCCCGCCGGCAAAGGTACTGGTTCTCGGAGCGGGGGTTGCCGGCCTACAAGCGATTGCCACCGCCCGTCGACTCGGCGCGGTAGTGGAAGGTTATGACGTGCGCGCGGCAGCAGGAGAACAAGTCAAATCTTTGGGCGCAACTTTTTTGGCAGTGGATTTAGGGGGAATCAAGACCGAAGACGCGGGCGGCTACGCAGTCGAGTTATCAGATGAAGCGATGGACCGTGGACGAGCTTTGATCGCTGAACACGCCAAGACCGCGGACGTAATTGTTACTACGGCCCAGGTGCCCGGTCGCCGTGCTCCTTTGCTGATCACTGAGGAAGCGGTGAACGGAATGAGGCGCGGCTCGGTGATCATCGATCTCGCCGGGTCAACCGGAGGAAACTGCGCCTTGAGCAAAGCTGATGAAACAGTGGAACGCGATGGTGTAACTATCCTGGCGCCGACAAATCTGCCGGCCACAGTTCCAGTGCACGCGAGTCAACTCTACTCGCGCAATGTGACGGCATTTTTGTCGCCGCTGATCAAGGATGGCGCGCTGCAAATAGATCTGAACGACGACGTGGTTGGTCCGTCATGCGTCACCCATCGTGGTGAGATTGTGAATAAGAGAGTGGCTGCTAGTTTGGCTCCCACGAACCAGTAAAAGAAAAGGATCGATGGAGTTAAATAGATGTCTACTGAAACCCTGATCTCTGCTCTTTATGTGTTTGCCCTCGCGGCGTTTCTCGGTTACCAGGTCATTTCGCGTGTGCCACCACTGTTGCACACCCCTCTGATGTCAGCTACTAACGCAATTTCCGGCATCTCGCTGGTGGGTTCGATAGTTATGGCCGGCGCTCATTACAACACCGTCAGCACCATTCTTGGGTTCATCGCAGTTGTTTGTTCGACCACTAACGTCGTGGGCGGATTTGTAATCACGGATCGCATGCTCAGGATGTTCAAGCGGAAGGAACTGAAGAAGTAGGCAATGGGGCACCGCGTCGTAGAAGAGAGAGCATTCAGTCATTGGTCATATATCATTTGACATTTCTCATTTGGTCATTGGTTTTTCGATCATAGATCGTTCAAAACACTTGGCAATTAATGAATGGTACTCAAACACGACCCCTGAAATTACCAAATGAGAAATGTCAAATGATATCTGACCAATAACATGTTCCGTCTCCTTAGATCTCCAGTTAACGACCGTTACTAAACTTGAAAACCATCTTCATAGAACTTAGCTACCTGCTCGCGTCAATCCTCTTCATCCTCGGATTGAAGGGCTTGAGTCATCCCGAGACCGCGAAGCGGGGGATGCATCTCGCTGAATTTGGCATGTTGATGGCCATCATCGGCACCTTGATGCATCACGAGATCGTCAGCTACACCTGGATCATCACTGGACTCGCCGTTGGTTCGCTGGTCGGAGTGGCAATGGGTCTGTGGGTGCCGATGACCGCGATGCCTCAGCGGACTGCCCTCTCGCATGCGTTTGGCGCCTTTGCCGCCGCGCTTGTGGGCATCTCGGAGTTCTATCGCACTGGTGGCCAGCTCGAGATCTTCACCAAGGTCGCGCTTGATTTCGAAGTCATGCTGGGCGCCCTGACAACCACTGGCAGTTTGCTCGCGTTTGCCAAACTCCAGGGAATGGTTCGCGGCACCCCGATGACTTACAAGGGTCAAAACTTTTTCAACATGGGGCTGCTGGCAGTCACGGTCGGCCTTCTTATTTACCTGGTCGTAGGTACGGCGACGTTGCCACTGTTCTTCACGATGACGGCCCTCGCTTTTGTCTTTGGCCTGCTGCTCGTGATGCCCATCGGATCCGCTGACATGCCCGTAGTGATGTCGTTGCTAAATTCTTATGCTGGTCTGGCTTCAGCAGCGACCGGATTTGTGCTGTCAAATAAGGTCTTGATAATTGCCGGCACACTCGACGGCTTTTCCGGTTTCATACTGTCGATCTTGATGTGCAAGGCGATGAACCGCTCGATGACGAACGTGTTGTTTGGCGCCTTCGGCAGCGCCGCCACTGTCGCAGCCGGGGGCGTGCACGAGGGCACCATGCGCGAAGTGAGTCTTGATGACATTGCGGTCCAACTCGCTTACGCAAACAAGGTGGTGTTTGTGCCCGGCTATGGCCTGGCGACGGCCCAGGCGCAACATGCGGTGCGCGAACTTGCTGACGTGCTCGAGAAGCGTGGGGTAACAGTGAAGTACGGCATCCATCCAGTCGCCGGTCGGATGCCGGGTCACATGAATGTTTTGTTAGCCGAAGCAAACGTCCCTTATTCGTCGCTTTACGAACTCGAGCAGATTAATCCCGAGTTCTCCACGACTGACGTTTCCGTCGTCATCGGGGCCAATGACGTTGTCAACCCTGACGCACGAGACAATCCGAGCAGCCCGATTGCCGGTATGCCCATCTTAGAGGTTGATAAGTCGAAGTCCGTGGTAGTGCTGAAGCGCGGACAGGGCAGGGGTTTCTCGGGCCTGGAGAACCCTTTGTTTTTTAAACCGGTAACAGGCATGCTTTACGGCGACGCAAAGGATACGCTGACCAGAATGGTGCAAGCCGTCCAACAGGCCTAACCTTTTCTGACTTTTCCCCATAATACTGTTTCATTCACTAATGCTATCTAAGCCTATCGGACTATCTCCGGGAGAATACATGCGAAGAATATTGACCGCCATTGTTTTGACGAGTCTGCTCGTCGTGGCCTTCCCTGCCAGCTATGCGCAGAAAAAGGCTGATAAAGGAAAGAAAACCGCCGCTGCTACAACCGCGCAACGTGGTACTGACAACATCACCGCTGCCGCAATGCGAGACTACCTCTCTTTCATCGCTTCCGATGAAATGGAGGGTCGCGACACACCGTCACGCGGACTCGACACCACCGCCAAGTTCATAGCGATGAATTTGACGCGTTGGGGCTTTAAACCTGCGGGTGACAACGGAACTTTTTTGCAACGTATCGACCTGCGCCGCGATCGCGCCGACAGCGGACAAAGTAAGGTTGACTATAACGGCCGCGCTCTTAATAGCGGCGCCGAATATCTGCCGGTCGCCGGTTCCGGGAGTGTTAGCGGTCAACTGGTATATGCCGGCAACGGCTGGCTGGTTAAGTCGAAGAACATCGACGCCTACAAAGGGGTGGACGCTAATGGGAAGATCGCAGTGGTCTTTGGCCCACCGAATCAGTTTGCGCGCGGCATTACCAGGGCCGACCTTAGCGGAAAGCAAGGCGAGGACTGGATGAGTCCAACCGACTACGCTCGCAAGGTTGGGGTGGTTGGCATTATCTACGTACCTGATTTCAACTATCTCGCCAATTGGGAGCGCAACCGGCAGCGGATCATGGAACGTGGTTCAACCGTAGTCGCCCGGTTTCAAACGCAGAGCAGCGCGCCGCTGCCATCCATAGTTGTCACGCCCGAATGGGCCAATGCTCTCTTCCAGGGTGAACAACCGACGGCCACGGCAATCTTCAATTCGTGGTTCAGCGACGCCGGACTGCCGCCACCATTCGCGCTCAATCAGAGCAAGAAATTGAGTATGAACCTGGCCTCAAGAACTGAAACAATTCCCACGCAGAACGTGGTGGCTGTCTGGGAAGGCAGTGATCCGGTGTTAAAAAATGAGTACGTCGCTCTCGGGGCCCATTACGATCATGTCGGCATTGGGCTCCCCATAAACGGCGACGCGATTTACAACGGGGCTGATGACGACGGTTCGGGCACCACGGCGTTACTCGACATGGCTGAAGCATTAGCGAAGGCGCCCACGAGACCAAAGCGGTCGGTGTTGTTTGTCTGGCATTGCGGTGAGGAAAAGGGCCTGTGGGGTTCGCGGTACTTTACGGAATACCCGACGATTCCCCTCAACCAGGTAGTGGCCCAGTTGAACATTGACATGATTGGGCGAAGCAAAAAGGAAGGCGACACGAACAACAGAAATAGAAGCCTGACTGGTCCAAACGATGTCTACGTCATTGGCTCAACGATGATGAGTACGGAGCTAGGAGAACTACTCGACAGCGTCAATAAATCGTATCTGAATCTCGGGTTTGACAAGAAGTACGACGATCCCGCTGATCCCAACCGCTTCTTCTATCGCAGTGACCATTTCAATTACGCGCGTAAGGGTATTCCCATCATTTTCTTCTTCGATGGCGAGCATGAAGATTATCACCAGCCGGGTGATTCACCTGACAAGATCGACTACGACAAGATGGAGAAGATTACTCGCACCGTCTACACAATGTTGTGGGAAGTTGCGGCGCTGCCGGCGAGGCCAAAAGTTGACAAGCCACTGCCGGCGCAGTTGAGCGGGAATTGAGGTAAATATAGGGGTGGCCTTTGGAGTGCGGGGACTCGTCACCGCTTTGTGATCAAGACAAGTTGGGAGAAGAGCGATCACAAAGCGGTGACGAGTCCCCGCACTCCAAAGGCTGCCCCTACTGTTCTATCATTAGGCGGCGATAGGCTTCAGAGCGTGAAAGGCCCAGTTCGCGCGCCGCCTTCTTTAGCGCTGCCCGATGGCCCAATCCCTCACTTTCTAATCGTTCGACCAGTGTACGAATACTCTCTCTTGAAACCTCGCCCGTCTCAGTAGCAATCTCCTCGCGATCAATCAGTAAGACGATCTCGCCGCGGGGCTCCTCCGTTGCATAGTGGGACACGAGGTCGCTCAAGAGTCCTCGTCTGAATTCTTCGTGGAGCTTGGTCAACTCCCGCGCCACCACCGCCCTCCGTTCGCCAAGGACTTTGTAAGCGTCCATTAGCGTCGGCCTCAGGCGATGAGGCGCTTCGTAGAAAATCAAGGTCGCGGGAACAGTGCGCAGCTGACTGAGACGTTGTTGGCGTGCTGCTGACCGGGCCGGGAGAAAGCCAGCAAAGAAGAACTCGTCAGTAGGTAGCCCGGACCCTGCGAGGGCAGTCACCAATGCGCTTGGACCGGGCAGGGATACCACCGTGACTCCGTCCAGCGCCGCTTGATGCACCAGGCGATAACCGGGATCGCTGATGGCCGGGGTGCCAGCATCGGACACTAAGGCAATCGTTTTCCCTTCGTGCAGTTGCGCGATCAATTCCGCAGTTCGCGCCTGTTCATTATGTTCGTGATAACTGATCGTCTTGGTTGTGATTCCGTAGTGTTGCAGTAGCTTGCGAGTGTGGCGGGTATCTTCACAGGCAATGAGGTCCGCGTCTCTTAGTACGTGCAGAGCACGCTGTGTAATGTCACTCAAATTTCCGATTGGCGTTGCCACCACGTAAAGAGTGCCAGGCATGTGCAGTATTCTGGCATATCCTATTTCAAGGCGTCAGTAGGCAGTAGTGATCAGTAGTAATAGGACCTATAAGACCGATAGGACCGATTGCCCTGACCACTAACTACTAACTACTGACTGATCAGACAAAAGCCCTGGCCGGGTTGTCGGCCAGGGCTTTTCGGTAGGCATTTCTTGGCGGGGTTCTAAAAGCGGGATTACCGAGGGAATGGGATAGGAATTCTTCGCCACCAGTCGTCGTTCTGATTGCCACGGCGGTAATCATCATCGCGTCCACCGTTCCGGTAGCCATATCCATAGGTGTCGCTGATCACTCGGAGTTCCCTTTGGATCTGTGACCACTCGGAACTCAACTGCGAGTCGAACCAACGGGGACGCGCAACCCGATTTACTTGATCGGCCAACTGCAGGACCC
>DATFRK010000715.1:0-2568 GCA_035263325.1 Pyrinomonadaceae bacterium
GATTCCCGCCGGATCGTCAAAACATTGAGTTGCCATGATTGTCTCCTTTGGTTGATGAGGTTTCGCCTCGGTGAGAGTTTCGACAAGCTCTTGGCTTGTGAAGACTCGTGTGCCTTTTTATCCGTCAGATCAGTGGATCAAAGGCTTCGATTTGTAGTGGCTGATTTAGCGAGTGGCGGCAGGCTCGTGGGGGAATTCAGCCAAGTGCAAAAACGTGCGCGCACAATAATCCGCAACTGGAATCAAAGTCAATGTTTCGAATTGCCTCACGAAAAACCTACTCGAAAGTGATTCGTTGCCTCAACTGAAAAATCTACTCGAAATAAGTTTCACAATCGCCTCCTTCAGGGCCGGTGAAGGAGGAGAAAGAGTTGAGGTTAACGATGGCGGAGCGGAGAGCGGTGGTGAAAGCGACGGCGCGGCGGTATCAACGTGGGCGGAAGAAAGAGAAGCAGAAGATTCTGGATGAGTTTACGGAGCTGACTGGCTACAACCGATCCTATGCGCGCACGGTCTTACGCAACTATGGACAAAAGGCGAGGGGCCGAAAACCAGCAGGCGGTAAGCGACGGCGGTCGGTGAGCAGGAAGCGTTACGATGAGAAAGTATTGGCGGTGCTGCGGCGCATCTGGATGATTTTGGATTTCATCTGTGGGAAACGGCTGGTGGCGATCATGCCGGAGATCTTGCGACGCTTGGAGTACTTCGGGGAATTGAAAGTTGATGCTCGCACGCGAGCGAAGCTAATGAAGATTAGCGCGGCCACGATCGATCGACTGCTGAGCGGAGAGCGACGCAAGTATCAGTTGCGTGGTCGAGCGCGGACCAAACCGGGGACCCTTTTGAAGCACCAGATTCCGCTGCGGACTTTCAGTGAATGGAACGAACAGCAGCCTGGGTTTGTGGAGATCGACCTGGTGGCGCATGACGGTGGCTCGGCTGCCGGTGAATATCTCTACACGCTTGATATGACTGATGTTTACAGTGGCTGGACGGAAGTGCAGGCGATCCAGAACAAGGCTCAGGTTTGGGTTTTCGCGGCGCTTAAGGAGTTACGCGGGCAGCTGCCTTTTGCTTTGCAGGGCATCGATTCCGATAATGGCTCAGAGTTCATCAACGACCATCTGCTCAGGTATTGTCAGCAGGAGCGCATAACTTTCACCCGCTCGCGGCCGTACCGCAAGAACGACAACTGTTTTGTGGAGCAGAAGAACTACACTATGGTGCGGCGGCACGTGGGCTATCAGCGATTGGTGGGCGGCGAGCAGTTGGCCCTGGTCAATGAGCTCTACGGTCATTTGCGACTCTACGCCAACTATTTTCAGCCGGTGATGAGGCTCAAGCGCAAAGAGCGTCACGGCAGCCAGGTGAAGAAAACTTATGAGGCGGCCCAGACGCCGTATCAAAGACTGCGTGGTTCGAAACATTTGCCGGCGGCTGCCAGGCAGCGCCTAGCGCGGGAGTACACGCAATTGAATCCAGCCGAATTGAAGCGCAAGCTCGAGCGGCTTCAGACCAGGTTACTGCAGATGCCTCTGAATGCCGCGCCGCAGCGCTCTCATCCGCGTCAGCTGCATGGCTGGACGAACCACCATCTCTTCACCAAAACAGGGCGTCCGGTTCGAGTAGATTTTCAGTTGAGGCAATGAATCGCATTTGGAGTAGATTTTGAGGTGAGGCAACGGGTACTTCTCCGCACACTAATACCTCGGTGCAGGGGGAAATCTATTTGACTCAAAACCCTGAATTGACTTAGAAGAGGTACGTGTCTGTCGCGCTGTCGGTCAACCGGGAAAGAAGGAGTATTTCAGCCATGCAAAAACAGTTGTTTGTCGCGATTCTCTTGTTGGGGGTCGTCGTCGCAGGGTTTACAGCCTGCTCTAACCCGCCTGCCAATAATGCCAACACCGCTGCAGTCGCCACTCCGGAACCGACACCGGATCGTGCTGCGATCGGAACTGAACTAACGCGCATAGAAAACGACTGGCCGCGGATAATAAAGGAGCGCGACGGCGCTACCGTTCGTCGCAACGAGGCGGATGATGTTGTGATCGTTTATCCCGATGGCTCACTCGGCAATAAGGAACAGGATGCGAAGGACATCGAAGACGGTCTCTTCACATTCGATTCGTGGGATACATTGGAAGTTAAAGTAAACGTTGTCGACAAGAACCTGGCGCTGGTAACTCTGAGGTACGCCGTCAAGAACGGCAAGGTGAAATCGCGGGATGGCCGGAGTATGGATGTGAGCGGCCAGTACCTTTCATTAGATACGTTCGCGCGGCGAAACGATCAATGGCAGTTCATTGGTTTGTCCAGCGTGAGGGTCCAGAATCCCGTCTCAGCAGCATCGCCTACGCCGTCCACCGCAGCGTCCCCAGCCACTGCGAGGCCCAGTACCACGCCAAGGTCTTCGCCGGTTCCTAAAGCGACACCGGCCGAGAGACCCTCAGTCGCGAGGCCAACGCCGGCTGCCCGGCCTTCAGCACCGAGACCAACACCGGCCAGGAGTACGCCGGCTGCCACTCCCTAAATCGATGTGATTAATCACGTCGTCACCGTTTCTCG
>DATFRK010000716.1:0-5736 GCA_035263325.1 Pyrinomonadaceae bacterium
CCAACGCGTTTCTGCAACACTATTGCTTGCCTGCACGAGAACAGTTTTGCTGACTCGATTCTCTACAAGAACAGGCGCCAACTGCTCTGGCAAATAATCCCGATACAAGACCCCAAGCGACGGACTCATCCACGGGTAATCGAAACGTCCGACCTGCCAGAAATGTTGATGAGAGTCGATGAGCATGGGATTGGGGGTTTGGGGGTTTGTGCTTTGGGCTTCGTGCTTTGTACTTGGTGCTTTGTGCTTGGTGCTTTGCATTGAAATCCCACCCACGGAAGTGGGTGGATTGTTCAGATCCTTTCTACAACAAACGTGCGCATCGAATTATCAATCCCACCAACGGCAGTTGGTGGATTGTTCAAGTCCAGCCTGCTTAAGCGAAGGCTAGGGAGTTTTTTGTGATGGTCCAACTGTCCGAGATCGCGAGTAAGAGGCGGGACTTGAACTATCCACCAACTCCCGTTGGTGGGATTTCAGTATCTCGCTTCTCCGTCTCTGGTAGAAAGGACTTGAACTATCCACCAACTCCCGTTGGTGGGATTTCAGCATCTCGATGGTCCGTCTCTGGTAGAAAGGACTTGAACTATCCACCAACTCCCGTTGGTGGAATTTCAGTATCTCGCTTCTCCGTCTCTGGTAGAAAGGACTTGAACAATCCACCAACTCCCGTTGGTGGGATTTCAGTATCCCGCTGCTCCATCTCTGGTAGAAAGGACTTGAACGATCCACCAACTCCCGTTGGTGGGATTTCAGTATCTCGCTGCTCCAGCTCTGGTAGAAAGGACTTGAACGATCCACCAACTCCCGTTGGTGGGATTCTGTTAAGCATCAGTCTTTTGCTGGCAGTACTCTTCCTGTCGCCTCTCGTTGGCTTGGCTCAGCCGAGTTCTCCGCCCAACGCAAAACGGATTCTGCTACTGAACAACTATGGCCGGGAGGTGCCAGGAGCGCTCCTCTTTGATCAAGGTTTTGATAAGGTAGTCAAGAGCCAGCCTCCAGCCACTATCGAAGTCTATCGAGAAACACTCGACATCTATCGCTTTCCAGACGCAAACCATGCACTCGTGTTGCGCAACTACCTGAAAGAAAAATATCGGGGCATGAAAATGAATGTCATCGTGGCTTTCCCAGACACGGCCCTCGATTTTCTGGTCCACAATCGGGACCTTTTCCCCGAGGTACCTATCGTCTACGTAGCCTCCAAAAAGCCCGAACCCGGAACAGAGCCAGCTTCATCCACCGGACTCTGGGCTGGTCCAAACATAAAAGACACTCTCGAAATCGCGCTGCAGCTGCTCCCTGGAACCCAGCAAGTCTTTGTCAGCGGCTCTACCCTGAACACCACCGCTCGTATGAACGAAGAAGAGACGGAGAATCAACTGCGCGAGTTTGCCAGCAGAGTAAAAATAACTTACCTCACCGGCGATCTCGATGAGGTGCTTAAGACAGTAAAGAGCTTGCCGCCTAAATCAATAGTCCTGGCCCAACGAACGACGAGAGGGTTTGGCGGTAAAACTGTAGTTCCTCGTGACGCGGGCACACTGATCGCGGGGGCGGCAAACGTCCCGGTCTTTGGGGTAATAGATACCTGGGTTGGTCAGGGAATCGTAGGCGGCCGAGTGATTAGTCACGAGGCCCTGGGAAGACGCTCAGCTGAAATGACCTTGCAGATTGCGAATGGTGCGAAGGCCGAAGAGATCCCCATGGAAACTGGGGAATTGCTGACCATGTTCGATTGGCGTCAACTACGACGATGGGGAATCAGCGAAAGCGCCTTACCGGCGGGGAGTAGAATTGAATTCAAAGAAGTCACCTTCTGGGAGCACTACAAGTGGCGCATCATTGGCGTCCTCGCTTTATGTTCCCTGGAAGCGTTGCTCATCGCCGTCCTGTTAGTTGAACGCAGAAGACGGCAACGGGCCAACGAGTCGTTGGATGAACGTCTGCGCTTCGAAACTTTGCTAGCAAAGCTTTCTGCGGAGTTTGCTGAGCTGCCAACCCACGATGTTGAACTCACCATCAACAAGTGGATCAAGCAGCTCACAAAATTTCTCGACGTTGACAAGGTTGAGTTTGTCGCTGTTTCCGCCGGCGACAGTGACCACGGCAAATCGCTCGCGCTACCCGGGCTGGCGCACACAAGCTCCGGAGTCTACCTGGACCAGTTGCGCCGAGGCGAGATAGTCAACCTCGATCGAGTTCAGAATGGTTTACCCTCGGACAAAGGTAATGAGCATGCCAACGCACTTAAGTCCTTGCTGGCGATTCCCGTGGCAGTGAACGGATCGCGCTGTGCCCTGGTTTTTTCTGAGATGCGGCATCATCGTGTTTGGCCTGAGGATCTTGTGCCCCGTCTGCGAGTAATTGCAGAGATCTTTGGCAGTGCCATAGAACGCGAACGAGCGGGAGTTGAGTTACAGAAAACGCGAACCGATCTCGCGCATGTGGCCAGGCTAACCGCTATGGGCGAGATGGCAGCTTCGATCGCTCATGAGGTCAATCAACCGCTTACGGCTATTGCGACCTACGGCGACGCCTGCGTACACCTCTTGGCCGGTGACTCGCCCAATGTGAAAAAGTCTTTGGAGGCGATCGAACACATAAAGAGCGACAGTATCCGCGCCAGTGAAGTGATCAAACGTATCCGGTCATTGGTTAAAAAGACCGACCGCGAAGACGTTCCCGTCGACCTGAATGAAGTTATTCGCGAAGTGATCGCGTTGACAGAAGGCGATCTGCGAGCTCACAAGATTGAGCTGCAAACCCAGCTCACAACGGAGTTGACCGCCGTCAAGGGCGACCGGGTGGAATTGCAACAGGTCGTGCTCAATCTAATCCTCAACAGTATCGAAGCCATGTCGACCATCTCGGATCGTGAACGGGAATTAAGGATAACGTCTCGACAAGACGAGACCGGTCAGTTATTAGTCTCCGTGGACGATTCGGGAGTGGGGCTCGACCCGCAACATGGACAGCGGATTTTTGAGCACTTCGTGACCACCAAACCAACTGGACTGGGCATGGGACTGTCGATCAGCAGGACCATCATTGAAACGCATGGCGGCAAGCTTTGGGCCGAACCGAACAAACCTTATGGCGCCAGGTTTCAATTCACGTTGCCGCCAATCACAGCCGAAACCTGATGAAAACAGACGCGGTCGTTTATGTGGTCGACGACGACGCTTCCGTTCGGAACGCCGTGAGAATGCTGCTCGAAGCCACTGGCTTCACAGTGAAAGTATTTGCTTCGGCCGAGGAATTCCTTAAGACTGACGTGGCAAACCTGGCGGGCTGCCTCGTGCTTGATGTGCGAATGGAGGGACTCTCCGGCCTCGATCTGCAAAAAGAGTTGGCCGACGCAAGGGTTAGTCTGCCAATAATTTTCATTACCGGGCACGGTGACATTCCGATGTCCGTGAAAGCGATGAAGGCCGGCGCGGTTGAGTTCCTGACCAAACCGTTCCCTGAGCAAGATCTGCTGACTGCGGTCGCTCAAGCCCTTGAGAGAGACAATGCGGCCCGCGCAGAACGAAGCGAAATCGCGAATCTACGGGCACTCTACGAAAAACTAACCCCCCGCGAGCGGGAAGTTATGGCACTCGTTGTCAAAGGACTCTTAAACAAACAAATAGCCCTAAAACTTAATGCCAGCGAGGGCACGGTCAAGATCCACCGCGGACACGTAATGCTGAAAATGCACGCTGAATCGGTCGCGGACCTGGTGCGTATGGCCGACAAACTCTCACTCACCTCTACTACTAAAGTGGTATAGCATTCCTGCGCCAGCCTCGTTACTCTCCCCTCACGCTTCTAGTAAATGAAAAGCCAGATATCAAGGAAGGTTATTTTTCTGAAAATGGGTCTAACAAACCGCCCGTTGGTTTCGATTGTTGATGACGACTTTGCTGTTCGTGATTCTTTAAGAATGCTATTTGAAGCGGCGGATTTTCAAACCGAGGTGTTCGCATCAGCCGAAGACTTTTTGGCTGCTGGACATTTGGCGGAGTCAAGCTGCCTGGTCCTGGATGTGCAATTACCAGGTATCAGTGGCATAGAGCTACAACACCGTTTGCGCGCTGAGGGGAACAATACGACGGTGATCTTCATAACCGCGCACCCGGACGAACACACCCGGCAACTGGCAATGCGGGATGGAGCTCGCCAGTTCTTCACCAAGCCATTCAGCGGCGAAGAACTGTTAACCGCAGTAAGAGCGAATGGTTAGTAAATTTCAGGCGCGGTGAAGGTGAAATAGTAAGAGCGTCTCCCTAAAGGATGAAGTCATGGTAAACATCTTGCTGGCAGATGATCATTATGTAGTGCGGCGGGGTTTGCGCGAGTTGCTGCATGAACACCACGGTTGGCAGATTTGCGGGGAAACCTCCAACGGTCGCGAAGCCGTGAAGCTGGCCCTGAAGCTCAAACCGGACGTGGTGGTGCTTGACCTGCTACTGCCGGAGTTAAACGCAGTCGAGGCGGCGCGGCAAATCCTGCACGACTGGCCCAAAGCTGAGGTTCTGATTTTTATGGACAATATTCCTTACAGTCAGATGACGGAGGCATTGCTGGTAGGGGTGCGTGGTTTTGTCCTCAAGACGGACGGTGGGGAGAACATTATCGACGCGGTGGAAGCGCTTTCACATCACCGTCCCTACTTCAGCGGCAACATCCCGGAGGCCCTGCTGGACGTTTTTCTGAAGCGACTGGCCAAGCTACCAACCCCTACTGAACTCTCTATTCTCACCGATCGAGAACTAAAAATAGTGCAAATGATCGCTGGTGCACACAGTAATACTGAGGTAGCGGAACAGTTGGGTATCAGTATCAAGACTGTCGAGACTCACCGGGCCACCGCCATGCGCAAGCTGGGCATCAACTCGGTGGTCCACCTGGTCCACTATGCAGTGCGCAATCAATTAGTTGAAGTGCGCCAGTTCGCTCACTAATTGGCAGATGCCATGGCCTTGCGCCATGGTCCCTCACGCTCGCTGCTATCTGAACGGACAACCTGCAAATGAAGATGCCATGGCCTTGCGCCATGGAGGTTCACGTTTCTCGTTCTTCGGAAAGATTTTCACAGATCAGGCGATCAGCGTGAGACTCCACGGCGCAAGGCCGTGGCATCAATTTGTCAGAAGACCCGTTCCGCAGTAGCGCAGCAAGCGTGAGACTCCACGGCGCAAGGCCGTGGCATCAATTTGTCAGAAGACCTGTTCCGCAGTAGCGCAGCAAGCGTGAGACTCCACGGCACAAGGCCGGGGCATCGCTTTCACCAATCAGCAATAAACCCTATCACTAAAGTCGTAGACCAAAGTGCTATAGATCACCACCAGGAATCTCGCTACCCTGCCCTCATTCGACTCAAGCCGTCGACAAGGGCGGGCCAGAAGTGCAAAGGACGATGGAATCACCACACGGCAAGCAGTAACTGACTTATGCAACTGGAAGTACTAACTGACTGTCCACACACTGGAGGAATTGGGTCGCAGCTCTCGGCGTTTTCTTGCAGTTTTCCTTGCCTCTGCGGCAGATGAGGAGAACCTCAAAGGTGGCGCCGAGAGCTGTTCCCAATTATAGGCGCTCAGTAGACACACTTTTCGTTGTCGGCCTTCACATAGTAAGACTTGAAGTTCTTTGCCTTCCGATCCATACAGCCGACCAGATTTAAAAGTTCGACCTTGCGAAACTCGGTGGGGTGACTTTCAGCCTGGAGTGCAATGTAACCCTCGCTTA
>DATFRK010000717.1:0-5166 GCA_035263325.1 Pyrinomonadaceae bacterium
AATACAAATAGTGGAGTTCAGCAGATCAAATAATCCTGCCGCGCGCAGCGTGTGGATCAGATACTCGGTTGTCGCGATACTTATCCGGGAGTGTAGGAGCATTCATCCTCTATGTTCAATACAAAGAAGAAGACCAAAAAACGTAAAGAAAGTGTCAAAGAAACAGTAGCGCTATCTAAGCCCGGTGCCTTCGAGCTGGTAATCAGTATGTTGAGTGACGTTGGTTGCGTCCGCGAGTTGAACGAAGACTCCGGCAGGTATGTTCAACCGGCCGATCCTGATGTACTCCAGCGCAAGGGGGTTCTCATAGTTGTCGCGGATGGGATGGGCGGTCACACGGCCGGCGAAGTAGCGAGCGGTCTGGCAGTCGAAGTGGTATCGCGAGCCTACTACGATGATTCAGGTGACCCTCGATCGGCATTGGAGACAGCTTTTCACAAAGCAAACCTGGCAATCCACAACGAAGCCGAAAAGGATGCGAGCAAGAATGGGATGGGCACCACTTGCACCGCGCTGGTTCTGCAGAACGGCACCGCGATTTCAGCTCATGTCGGGGACAGCCGGCTATACCTAATTCGCGACGGCTCGATCTACCTGATGACGGAAGATCATTCGGCGGTTATGGAGATGGTAAAGGCTGGTTTGATTACGCTCGAACAGGCGCGACACCATCCAGAGAAAAACGTCATCTTGCGAGCAATGGGTAGTCACCCTGAGGTGGATGTCACGACCTGGCAAGAGCCTTTTCCTGTGAGGGCGGGCGACCGGTTTCTTCTTTGTTCTGATGGCCTGTACGACTTGGTTCAGGACGATGAGATAAAGCGAATCGTGTCGTTGAGTGTACCACAGACAGCGTGCGAGAACCTCATCTCGCTTGCAAAAGAACGTGGGGGACACGATAACATCACCGTCGGTATCGTGAATCTCAAGCCTCAAGGTGGTGACGAGTCCAGCGACGTTCCAGAAACGCGAACCGCGGAGACACCTAAATGATAGGTCACGTTGTTGGCAGCTATAAGATCACCGAAAAGATCGGAGAGGGTGGGATGGGCGCCGTGTTTAAGGGCATCGATCTTATGCTCGAACGCGAAGTGGCCATCAAGATGCTTCGGCCGGAGCTAGCCAGTCAGCCTCAGGTAGTCGAGCGATTTCGGTCAGAGGCAGTTACACTGGCAAAGCTGAACCACCCAAACATCGCCACTCTTTTCAGTTTTGTGAGGCAAGGTGAAGACTTTTTCATGGTCATGGAGTTCGTCCGGGGCCAAACCCTCGAGAGCCTTATTCGCAGGTCAGGGGCCATGCCTTGTGATAAAGCCATCGGGTTATTCTGCCAGGCGCTTGAAGGAATCGACCACGCTCACCGGATGGGCATCGTCCACCGAGATATCAAACCGGCAAATATGATGTTGACCGAGAGCGGGACATTGAAGGTCATGGACTTTGGTATCGCCAGAGTACTCGGCACCTCAAGAATGACCAAGCAGGGAAATATTGTTGGCACGATCGAATACATGTCGCCGGAACAGGTTCGCGGACAGGAGACGGACGCCCGCTCCGATATCTATTCGCTCGGAATCCTGCTCTATGAAATGGTGACTGGTCGAGTGCCATTCTTCTCCGATAGCGAATTCGATTTGATGCGGATGCAGATAGATAACGCTCCGCAGCCGCCTCGTGTTTTTGCAGCCAATATCCCGCAGAACATCGAGCAAGCAATCATGAGAGCGCTTGCTAAAAAGATTGAAGCGCGTTTTCAAAGTGCCGCCGATTTTCGGAATGTTTTGCTGGGAGGACAACACGCCTCAGCGCCCATCATCCAGCCTCCAGTTCTGAGGCCACCGGAGGGAACGCAAGTAATCGGGTCTCCAGGAGCCGGAACGCCGGGGTCCAGAGAAACGAGGTTGGCTAGTCAGGTTTCCAGCGATTCGCAAGTTGACCAACTGAAGCCTACGCGGCTTGCGGCGGATCAGCCTGCGGCAGCTTTGTATGGCAACAGTCTCCCGGCGGGAACTCCGTACCAACAAGCTCCCGCTCCAACATACGCGCCTCCGGTACAGGCGCCGTCTCGATCCAACGCCAAACTTTTCATCGGTCTTGCTGCGGTATTGTTCATCATAATTGTGGGAACTGCCGTTGTGCTGTTCACGATCAGCAAGCCAAAAGGCTCCCCGCAGGGCCCACCGACAACTCAACCGGTACAGTCCGCCACTCCCGCGCCTGTACCAACGGTCGGTGCCGATCAGCCTTCGCTTTCGCCACAACAAGCGCTTCCGCAACAAACTCCGCCATCCCAGGCACCCCAGGAGCTTGGGAAGCCAGCGATCGATGCTTCACCCAGGAACGCTGTGTCGAGTGCCGACAATGTCCCGGGCAAGGCGACAAAGACAGCTCGGAAAGACAACAGCGCCGAAGCAGCAGCACGTAAAGAAAAGGAGCGCAAGGCTGCTGAGGCCCGAAAGCTTCTTAGTCAGTAGGCAATGTTATACAAGTGGGAGATGCGATGACTAAGCAACTTAGCAGAATAGATAAAGGCTATCGAACAATTTTGGTTTCGTTCGCAGCAATTTTGTTAGTGATGATGGCTACAGGCATCGCGGAGATGCAGGCCAAACAGCCCTATGATAAAGACAAACTGATCAGAGTTGTTCAACTGAACGCGCTGCCCACTGCTGAAGTTGTTCAGGCAATACAGCAGCGGGGTGTAGACTTCAAAATGACCTCTGATGTTGAGTCGCAGTTTCGAGGTGCCGGCGCACGTCCTGAGGTCATCGATGCGATTCGCAAGAACTATCGCGGAACCAGCAGCCCACCTCCAAATAATCCGTCCACGAATCCAACAAACACTACGCCGGCCAACTCCAGGCCTAACTCGAGCGTGCCGGCGGGTCCGCCTCTGGCCAAAAACGAAATTGTCACGCTGTTGCAAAGCGGAGTTCCGCCTGCAAGGGTAGAACAGTTTGTGGAAGTGAGGGGGGTAAGTTTCAGCATAACCCCGCAGATCGCTCGCGAGATAAAGGATGCCGGAGGCAATAATTCACTCATCGGAGCGATAACGGCGAAAGCAAGCGAACCGGGGCCCAGTTCAGCGCCCTCTCGGCCACCTCTCAGACCGGTGCCTGCCGGGCCTGATTATGATGATCTCACCGACAAAGCGGTGGCTGCGATGCAGGCAAACAACGCAAATGCGGCCGTCAGGTTTTTGCAGCAGGCGGTCGCCCTCGATGCTTCGAGGCCTCAGGCGTACGGTCTTCTCGGTTTCGCCGAGCTTTACGGCATTCACGATATCAATGCGGCGGAACGATCAATGCGAGCGGCAATCGAGCGGGGTGGCGGGGCTCCGTTCCGCGTCTATCACGATCATGACAGGCTCTTTAATACGTTTTGCCAGGGTTCGTTATTTGTCTCAAAACACAACGTTACCTTTAGAGCGGATGACGGAAATCACACTTTCGAAGCCACCCGTCAGGACATCAAAGAGGCTAAGCTCAATGGGTTCGTAGGAGCTCAGTTTGGGGCCTTCCACTTGAAAGTTGGGGCCGGTAAAGGTGAAACTTATAACTTCGCGCCTTACAATAAACAGAAGTCGGAGGCCAATCTGGTAGTTAATTTGATTCAGGGCTACCAGTAGATTCAATGGCGACTGGGAGATCCGACTAGCGAGGGTCAACAAATGATAGGCAGTGTAGTAGGCAATTATAAGATCATCGACAAGATTGGCGAAGGCGGGATGGGCGCGGTCTTCAAAGGCGTTGATCTGATGCTCGAGCGAGAGGTTGCAATAAAGATGTTGCGTCCGGAGCTTGCGCAGCAGCCCCAGGTTGTAGAGCGGTTCCGTACGGAAGCTGTGACGCTCGCTAAGCTAAATCATTCGAATGTAGCTACCCTGCATAGTTTTTTCCGACAGGGGGACGATTTCTTTATGGTGATGGAATTCGTCCGCGGCCAGACGCTAGATGATGTCATTAGAACGCAAGGCGCGATGAAATGCGATCGGGCAATTGAACTGTTCTGCATGGCCCTCGAGGGAATTGATCACGCTCACAAGATGGGTATCGTTCACCGGGACATCAAACCCGCGAACATGATGTTGACTGATACAGGCTCCATCAAGGTTATGGACTTTGGTATTGCCCGTGTTCTTGGTAGCAATCGATTGACCAAGGCCGGACATTTGATCGGGACCGTAGAGTACATGTCGCCGGAGCAAGTCCGAGGCGAAGAGACTGATGCTCGTTCAGATATCTATTCACTGGGGATTCTGCTTTACGAAATGTTGACGGGTCGAGTGCCGTTCAACAACTCCAGCGAATACGAATTGATGCGTTGCCAAATTGAGGTCGCACCCACTCCGCCGCGCGTGCACGCACCTCATATACCACTGTCAGTCGAGCAGGCGATCATGCGATCTCTTGCAAAAAAGAGGGATGCAAGATTTCAGAGCGCGAGCGAATTTCGATTGATGCTTATGCGGCGGAACACTGGGGCTGTAACGACGCCTCTCAACCCGCCCGGAACAGGCGCCGCCGGTTATGCCGCACCAGTGACACAAGCTGATCGAGCGATTCAGATGGGTGCGATATCCGGCGAAAGCGTAAAGCCTACGAGGCTCGGGTCAGATCAAAGGTTTGTGACATCCCGGGTGGATGCGCTCAAGGAGACCCGTCTTGGGCAGACCGCTGCCGAGGCTTCTGCGCAGGCGGCGCCTCAACCCTCGCCGCAGGCCGAGGTGAGTACTCCTCCGAAGTCCTCGTTTTTGAGCAATCTCAACTGGAAACACTATGCTGCGGTCGCCGCGGTGGTTATGGCGATTGTCGCCGGCACGATCGCGTTTACGCTGAGCGGAAGAAAGGCAGCTGTCGAACCTCCGCCGGTTCCCGCGGCATCTGAGACTCCAGGTGAAGCGCCGCCGGAATCCACTCAGGCTCCTCAACCCGCTCAGTCCACGCAACCCGCTGGAATAGGAGGCGGAGCAGGATCAGGCGCCGCATCAGGGGCAGGAGCAGTGCCAGGGACAGGTTCTCAGCAACCTCAGCCTGTTACGGGCGCAACGCCGCCGCCCGGAATACCTGGTGGACGCGCGAAAGCGGGGAATAAGAATGCCGAGCCATCTCCAATTCCCGAGCAAGCGCCGGTCGTAGCTCAGCCGGCTCCGCCGACTCAGCCACC
>DATFRK010000718.1:0-5928 GCA_035263325.1 Pyrinomonadaceae bacterium
TAAGCTTACGCCAAATGAGCAAGAAAGATTGGGCAGTGCCCGTCCGATTGATCCGGCTGCCTACGACCATTTTTTGCGTGGACGCTATTACCTCAACCACCAGAATAACGCCGACAACAAAACGGCCATCGAACAGTTTGAGCACGCCGTCGAAAAAGATAAAGAGTTCGCGGCCGCTTACGCAGAATTAGCGCAAGCGTGTGTTTGGCGAGCCTTCTTGTTCACCCCGGACGAGAAGCAATGGGAGGAAAAGGCTTTCATTGCGGTACAGAAAGCGCTTGATCTGGATCCGAATTCAGCCGAGGCCCACCTGGCTCAAGGTCGCCTACTCTGGACGCCCGCGAATCGTTTCCCGCATGACCAGGTCATCCAGGAATATCGTACCGCCCTGCGTCTCAATGCAAATCTGGATGAGGCGCATCATCAACTGGCGCTGGTCTATGGACACGTCGGGTTGTTGGATGAGGCTCAGCAAGAACTAGACAAAGCGATCGCCATCAACCCCAGCAATACCCTGGCTCGTTATCGAGTAGGAGAGACATTGTTGTTTCAAGGCCAGTATGAAGAAGCTCTTACTGCCCTGCGCAATGTTCCCAGTGACGTCAATCCAGCATTGGTTGGACACCAGATTGTTTGGGCACTGTTCAATCTCGGGCGGAAAGAAGAGGCAGCAGCCGAGTTGGAAAAGTTTTTGAACAACTACCCGGAAGACAACCGCGGCTTGCTCACCAGTTTGCAGGCAGTACTGGCAGCGGCCGCCGGGCAAAGACAAAAAGCGGAGGAAGAGATCAACCTGGCGGTGCAGCGAGGAAAGGGATTTGGCCACTTTCATCACACCGCCTATCACATCGCTTGTGCCTATGCGTTGATGAATAAGCCCGAAGAGTCGATCCAGTGGCTGGAGAAAGTAGCCCAGGATGGGTTCCCTTGCTATCCGTTATTTGCAAAGGACCCTAACCTGAACAACCTGCGACAGGACGCGCGGTTTGTCGCGCTCCTGACCAGGATAAAGCAACAGAGGGAAGGCTATCGGACTATCTAGGTCATATTCGGCCTGTTTCTCGACCCTAAAGAACATTGACCGCGCGGGCCGCCAACAACGCGATCACCATTAGCGAGATCAGCGACTGCACCATCACCAGTGCCTTGGCCCAACGCGCCAGCACCGGCGCATCAGTGGGTGAAAACGCGGTACTCGTGTTGAACGCCAGAAACAGATAGTCAAAGAAATTCGGCGACCAGCTGTGTTGGCCTGCTTTCTTTTTCGACACCGGCTCCATGGTCATCTGCGGAAAAAGAAACGCGCCATCGGGATGACCGAAACGCGAGTCGCGACCATGGGGGCCTCCCGCATCCAGGCGCCAGTACCACAAGGCGAACACCAGAATATTCGTAAACCAAAGTGACGCGGCCGAAACCAGAAGCTCCGCCGGTGCTTCCTTGTGTGCCGGCAGCGCCCCGATCAATAGGATCAGCGAGGCAATCATTCCCAGCGTAACTACGCTCGAAACGGCAAAGCCAAACATCCGGTTCAGCAAATGATGCTGGCCAATGTGCGAGACTACGGTAACTAACAGCAGAATTGCGACGACGCCGGGAAAGGCCCAACGTGGCCCAACGATCAACTGTGGGGGCAACGCCAGGTAGAGTCCTCCAACTGCGACAATAGCAATCATCGCAGGCCAACGAGGTTCCGGGTCCCAACGATCCGAAATATGAAGAATGTTTTCACTCATGACGGCTCATCCTCACTTAACGAGAACAAATAAAATAATAGGACGGTTGGGCCTATTTTGAACTGAGCAGCGCAAACAGCAAAGCGAAAGTGCCTACCAACCCTCACCAAGTTTGACGACGGTCGGGAGGGACTTAAAATCTTTATCCGATTGGCTCTTCAATTTGCCGGGGCTTCAGAGGAGTGCTATGTCGAGCGTTTGCCAGTTCGTGTGATTTCGTGGATCGTATTCTTGAGAGGAGAAAAAGGGACAATCCACGAAATCACACGAACTACCACGAACAAGACTGACGGGTAATCCGAGTTTTGACACAGTCTCCGAAGTTGGTGGATGGTTCAAAGTCCTTTCCACCTGCACGGCTTATTTTGGTGTCATTTCGTGGACCATACTTTTTCGAATCGAGGAACTGACGATCCACGACTCAACACGAAAAGCCACGAAGATCGGTCTGTCGGTCAGCTGGACAGAAATCTCCAACTGCCGTTGGTGGAATTTCGCTTTTTCTATAACGCGTTTTCTCATCTATTGACAGGATCGGAAACGTAGAGTTACAGTTCGCCGCAATCTCACTTAAATAAAGCCCATTCATAGCCCAGGCTGGACGTGAGCCGCACGTCTTTCGGGCTCGACTACCTCGTGACAGAGTCCTTCAGTCAATTTAATGGTGTCCCCCGACAGGACTGCTTAAAAGATCACGCTGAGTATTTTCAGACGAGCTTTAGAGCAAGGTTAATTTAAGGAGATGTCATGCCGGAATTCCTTCGTGCCCCGCAGGAAACGACTATTTACCTGCAGATTCCGCGCCCGGGTATTGCCCAATCGTTGTTGGCCCAAACACACTCACCACTCGACTTTCAAGTAGGACCGTCTTCTTCACCTCCGCGCTACGAACGCCTGCTAACGCAAATTAGTTGAGTTAGCAATCCCTGCTTCAGCGCCTCCGTTCGCTTGAATAACTGAGCGGGCGCCGGAACTTCTCCGCCCACGACTGCAAACTTGTGACGGTGTTGGAAAGGAAGCTGTTACGACAACGAACCAAAAAACTCTTGCACCCCGACTCGATCCCTTTCTTTCGCGAGACAACCTGATTCCCAGCGAGGGACAGCTGCTCATTACAGATGGTGGAAGCGAGGCCGTTGTTTGCGCAAAACTACAGCGCTGCGTTGTGTTCGTTCCTGATCGTGACACTGCTGAGGCAGTTCTCCACGGTGGCTTTCATGAACAGGTGCAAGCAACTGTAGCTGATGATTGGGCCTTCATCTGGCTGGCTTCACTGAGCCTACCGCTACAAGTGTTGCGGTTCGACGCCAACGGCAACATCACTCGCGAGGCCGTCTTTACTTTTGCCTCCTCTGCGCTACAAATCAGCGCCGGTTCCCGCATCGAGATGGCGGAGAGTCCGAATTCCTTCATCGTGAGCGGCAACAACGGATCGCTTACTTTCGGGGGAGCGCCCATTAAAGATCAACGCATCGAATTGACTACAGGCCAGCTCAAATTCTCCGCCCAACTCAACGATCCGAGCCTGCTGCCATCGCTTCGGTACTTTTATTCTTCACCGGCAGGACCGTTGGGCGCTTTTGAGTATCCAGTCTTTACTGGCGAGACCCTTAACCAGCAGACCATCACAGTAAGTGCCCGGATCGATCCGAACTATCCGACCGACGCGACCCGTAATCAACTCAACCTCGAGTCAGCCACGAGCGACGGCAGCAACTTTCTTTCAGTCGCAGGCATGACCGCGACTTTAGAAATAATCCCGCACCGGTCGTTCATTACTCAGCAGTGGGATCCAGTGCAACAAGAGCTTTATCCGGTGCCAATGGGCGATTGGAAATTGGGAATCGAAGGCCCTGGTCCAAACGGAAACATCGACTTGATGTGTGGCCTGTCCGGCCTCGAGTACGCCCGAGTACGCGACGGTTCGGTGGTGCGCTTTGTCCCAAACTCTCCCGCTTATGCGCCGAACTTTCTCAAGCCTGGCACAACCGGTAATACCGAATCGTTGACGGCGCAGTGTCCTGATAGTGAATTACCGGTAACCACCTCCTGGATGTACTTCGCCGATGAGTTGAACGCGATTGAGGACGGTCCGGAAGGTTATTACTCACAACCCAAAAAGGGAGGCCTCTTCCAGTTGGAGCAACCGGACTCGTTCATGCCCGTGTTGCAACTGCAAACCGGAGGTTTTCCGCCTAACGCGCAGCCGGTGTTTGGCTCGCCGGCGCCCAGCTTTCCAATGGTGCCCTATGCCGGGGTGGCAGCGGGAGACAAACCCGAAGCGCGATTGTACGACCGCTTCGAAGTTGAAGTGCTCAGCACTACTCGCAGTAATGCGGTCTTCGCCTTGAATCAACCGCAAGGATTTCAGACCCCACTCGATACTGTCGGAGCGGTGGACTTTCCCGGCGCAAGTGGACCAGTCGCGGTTACACCGCAAGGGTTGCTCTCAACTTTCTCGCCCGACCTTACCGAATGGTTGCAATTAATACTGGCCACTACCGGAGACGGCACTACGCTCGAACTCCAGGACCTCAATCTTTTCTTACGGGCCGCGCTCCTTACCAATCAACTCTTCCTCGTCATCACAAACCGGGAAGTTTTGGAAAGTTGGTGCAAGGTCAAATTTCCTGGACTAACAATTAGCAACTGGTCCTTCGCCTTGTCTCCGGAGACCTGGCGCGACGACACCGTGGTCATCTTAAAGTTCGCCGACCGCTCTCTCCGGGATCTGATCAACGATCTGAGTCTCTGGTCGGCGCCGGGCAGCAATCTTAATAATGGCGCGGCCACGCAGTTGATTCTCCAACAGTCAGTTGCCGATGCTGAAGCAAATAAGGACCAGCAGGAGTTTCAATACTTTCTCAACACTGTACTCGAAAATTGGAATGGCATTCTGTTCCTGAATTCCAGTGTGCCGTTAGGAGATTTGCCGGAGCAATTGCGCGGGTTAGCTGCCGGCATCGACACGAACGCTTTCAAGACTCATCACCTCGGAGTGAATCTCTCGCCGGCCCAAGTGGTCGATGGTCAGATTCAGATTTCAGGCTCGTCTCTCTTTGCCCTGATCTATTACGAAGATAAAGACGACCTCGTCTACCAGGGTACGCCTTACGACTTCAAGGTCTTATCGCTGCGAGCGCAGTTCGCGAACTCAGAAATTGCCAGTTTCTCAAGTCGGATTGAATTGCTGGTTGGTGAATTGTTCGGTGAACGCTCCACTCTCGAAGGCAGCCTGCGCGGTGACAACCTCGTGTTGATCGGAGTAATGCAAAAGCACGAAGGCGAAGAGTCGTACACCTTTACCGAGCAAGGCGCCGACACGTTCACCATTACCAGTCACGTGCTCGACACCGTCCTCATCACCAAGGCTCAGTTCATCACGCTTGATCCGTCACAGTCGCAGCCGAACGAGGTCGCGGCGCGTTTTCTTCTGTGGGGGTCGCTCCGCTTTCGCGCGCTCGAGGATTTTGATCTTTTCTCTTTCGGCCCGGAGGAGGTTGGTCCAACCGGCGGCTTGCAATTCTCAAATCTCATTGTCTCGATGACTTTCAAGGAAAACGGCGTGAAGGAGCGTTCGTTTGCTTTTCAGGCCGGCCAGGTTGTCTTTGATCCATCTCTAAGCCAGCCACGGCCATTGAGTTTGTATGCGCGTTTTCCGGTGCAAGTGACGGGCATGGTCCAGGGCGACTCCAAGACGACGCCCGCAGACTTTGATTTCATTGAGGTGAAGTCGCCACTGAAGGCCGCGTCGTTCGACAAAGTGTGGTTTGGCTTGCATTTGACACTCAGTCTTGGATCGCAGGGCGGATTGGCAGCCAAAGGGGAATTCAGCGCTTCGCTACTGGCAGCGTGGTCCCCAAGTTCCGGCAGCTACAACGCACTGCTGGCCATTCAGTTACCTGGCTCCGAAGGCGGCAGCAAGAAGCTGTCAATTCAAGGTCCGTTGAAGTTGACCATCGGCGACATCGAGATGAATTACAGCAAAGCGGAGGAAGCGTATCTGATGAAGTTCGGCCAAATAGCCCTGGGTCTCTTCAGCTTGAAGTTCCCTCCGGGCGGGCGAACCAACTTGTTGCTGTTTGGCGACCCCAACCCGCAGGGCTTAAACACGAAGCTTGGCTGGTACGCGGCTTACAAGAAGGACCAGTCGAAAACTGGACCAGCTCTTCCAGCCGTGCAGCACGCCTTG
>DATFRK010000719.1:0-2865 GCA_035263325.1 Pyrinomonadaceae bacterium
GCTCTCACCTGATGATGCGCGCCGACAGGCCAAGCAGACGTCGATCGATCAGGATCTCGTTAAACGACTTTTAACGAGTTAAATCGGTCAAATGAGCGCTAAAATCCCGCGCTCGTCTGTAAACTTGTGGCCATCTGGCGAGCGGCTATAGAACAGAAGTCCTTCATCATTTCCTACCACTGAGGAATCAATCCAGACGATGTGAAGCATGCCTTGACTGTCCACGACCATCGCCGGACTATGGGCGCGGCCCTGGCTGTTGATTGCGCTCGAAACTTGCTCAACTTGTCCAAAACTAACGCCTGCGTCTTCGGACTTTATCAGATACACTTGTCGACCCTTGATTTGCTCCTCTCCAAACAAATCTCCATTCTGAAATGCGAAGTAAACTATATTACGAAACGTCGTCAGCGTGGGCTTATGAATATCGCCGGTTGGAAAGTTAGTTACCTGAACAGGATTCGAAAAAGAAGCACCGTTATCGGTCGAGCGCGCGTAGAAGGCCTCAGAATGACCAGGCGTATCATCCACCCAGGCCAGGCTGATTCGTCCATCCGTGTCAGTAGCGATGGCCGCTTCAGTGGCGGCACCGGTTCCGGTGGAGATTTGCTTCGGCTGCGAGAATGTGCGCCCGTGATCAGTAGACCTCGCAAACATAATTACGCTCTTACCCGGTGCGGTGTCTTGCCAGGCTACGTTGATTGCATCACTCGGGTCAACGGCGATCTCAGGATCGAAGGCGACGCCAGATGACCTGGATACGTCCAGTGGTTGGCTAAACGACAATCCCAGATCGGTTGATTGGGCAAGGAGTATCTTTCCCCGGCCGTCGTTTGTGTCGCCCCAAACGACATTCACAGTTTCATTGGAATCCAACGCGACACGCGGCGCGAAAGAGCCGCCATTGCGAGGAGTCAGGCAGAGCGGAGCCCTGAACTTTGTCCTCTTTTTAGAGCTGATCAAAAACGCTTGTGTCGTGCCCGACGAGTTATCGGTATAGGTGACATACACGCGCACTTTTCCATGCCGATTAACAGCCAATGAAGGCCCAAACGCTTCACCAGGCGATTTGGTGAGGTTACGTGTCTGCGGCGCATTATCCCAGTTGACACCCGAGTCAGTTGACATTGCGAAGAAGATCTGGCTATGAGGTCTGTGTTCGCTTGCGGGCGCAGTCGCGACTGACATCATCAGATATAGGTTGTCGTTATTATCAACATCGATTGCGGGCCAACGTTGTGCACCGAAAAACCCCTGGGCACGAGTCCTTTTGATTATCGATGAGGGTCCGACGCCGGCGAGGATGAGTGCGGCGATTACAACCAGCAGAAAAACGCTTCGTCTATTCATAGAGTAACCGCAACCTTAATTTTGATCGAACTTCACTGAGCGAAGACGAGACGATGTTACAAGAGGCCCTTTCGGTTTTTCAACTGTTGATTCAAACGCGTCGCCTCACGTCAATTGCGTGCTGAAAATTTGACAGCCATATTAGCGGAACGCATACTCGAAATTCGATGTACCGTAGACTGTCTAGTCTGAGATGATCGCAAGTCAGTAAAACGCCGCAGACTAGAAAGTCTACGGTACCAACTAAGGAGACTGATGACCGCACAGCTTCTTGATAGTGCCATAGTCGCGCAAGCGATAAAACAGGAAGTAGCCGCTGAGGTGCTTGAGTATTCAGCTAAAGGATTGCGGCCTGGTCTTGCCGCGGTTCTGGTTGGTGACGATTCTGCCTCGCACATTTATGTTTCCGGAAAGGTTCGAACATGCGAACAGCTCGGTCTCTATTCGGAAAAAATAGAACTGCCTGAATCAACTTCAACAGAAGAGCTGCTAGCGCTGGTACGAGAACTCAACACACGAGACGAGATCGACGGAATACTGGTGCAATTGCCGCTTCCCAAACAGGTTGATGCCCCGTTGGTGTTGAACTCGGTCGATCCTGCCAAAGACGTTGACGGTTTCCATCCGGTCAACATTGGTAAGTTGACGCTGAATGAACCCGGTGTCAGGCCGTGTACGCCGAACGGAATCATCGAACTGCTCAAGCGAAACGACATCCCGATTGCCGGCTCGCGCGCTGTCGTGATGGGACGAAGCAGGATTGTCGGATTACCTATTGCTCTTCTTCTATTGCACCAACACGCAACGGTGACAGTTTGTCACTCGCGCACCAAAGACCTACCGGCTGTCGCACGTGAGGCGGACATTCTGGTTGCTGCCATCGGACGCATGGGAATGGTTGATGCAAGCTACATCAAGCCAGGCGCCGCGGTGGTGGATGTCGGTATGAACAGGGTCACAACACTCGAAGATCTCGATCGATTCTTTGGAGACAATCCAAAGCGTCGTGCAGCGTTCGAGAAAAACGGATACACGCTTATAGGTGACGTCCACCCGCGCGAGGCCGCTGAGGTAGCCGGTTATCTCACGCCGGTGCCCGGCGGCGTCGGTCCGTTGACGATAGCAATGTTGATGAAAAACACACTGACGGCGATGAAGATGCGCCGTGCAGGTTAAAGGAATCGAGTATGCCAAGTATAAGATCCAGCGAATGCCCTCATTTTAAAGAGACAAACAGTCAGGCCCTTGAGGTCAACAGCACTAGATGCTCGGAGTGCGGGTTGGAAAGTCCGACGCGTGTTTGCATGACTTGTGGTCACATCGGTTGCTGCGAAAGCACGAACGGTCACGCGCTCGCACATTCGAAATCAAGCGACCACCCGTTAATACGTCAGCTCCCCATTTCCGACAACTCCTTCACATGGTGTTACGGTTGCAACGCGTATTTAACTTAGATCGGGAAGTAACTAAATCTCCTTGCATACCTTGGCCAAATAAGTTTTGAGGACTACCAGG
>DATFRK010000720.1:0-5232 GCA_035263325.1 Pyrinomonadaceae bacterium
TGACTTCAATCTCGGCAACGACACGCGCGAGCTTGGGATTGCCCTCTATTCAATGCGCTTTGTGGAGAAGCCTTAACTTTAAAGAGAATCGCTCACTTTCATTTTCATCAGATCATTTCTGAATGCGCCTTATTGGAATAACTCTGGAATAACTCAAACCTCAATTGAAATTAGAAAATGTCGAAGAGAAATGATGGGGTTTAGTTGTGCCATATCCAGGCCTTCTTCGACAAGTAGTACTCATACACTCTTGGTGGCAGGCGCATTCTGATTAATCTTTTCAGTCGTTTTGAGAACTTAAAGTGCTGCGTCCCCGCCGGCGTCCTGCCATAAACCAGCGACGCTTTCTGCTTCATTCGCTTGGTCCACTCTTGATCCCTTGGTTCAGCTTGCAAGTCAACCTGCTTGACCAACTCGGCCCACGCGTCATTCGAGATTTTCCCATCAAAGCTGTTGGCCATCTCAAGCCTGGTTCTCACAATCAGCTTTTGCCACGCCGAAACAGACCGGAACTCCATCGCCTCAGATACCAGTCCGAGCAGTGTTTGGACGTATTGCTCGGGAAGATGTTGCTGGCGATAAAGGGTGAAACCATTTCGACCGAGCTCGGCAAACGAACCAGGATCAGAAAAGAAATTCCCTAGATGATCGCGCAGGTCAGACAACTCGTGCTCAGGACGCACAAACCCTACAGTGTTTTCCGGTAAGGTGGCATACCAGCCCACTTGAGTGACCAGGCTGGGAAGCGAATGACTCCAAATTCGCAGTTGACTTGCCGAAGCTTCGCCGGCGGTTGGATAGCGCAAGTTAATGGCGAGCTGGGCCACGGACATAGCCTGTTCCAATTCTGACTCTGGGACAAAGCCGTGCAGCGTTACTTGTTTCGCGAGGGCAAAGCGGCGGATCAAGTTGGTCAGCTCGTTGTGATTTGTGACTTCGCCATAGATGTCGAGACGGAAGTCTTGCTGCGAGGCAAATTCACCGAGCACTTTCAGCAACTCGGCCAAGCGCCGATTTGGACCGAGATAGCCAAAGACAATGAGACGATATGGGCGTCCAACGTCGACTCGATCCGCCGCTGGTTCAACCGCCGCCCGTGTGCTCGGAAGTGGAGCGTAGGTTAGCGGACACGTCACGGTCTGCTTCAGTTTCTCCAGTGATTCCACGCTGTGAACCACAACGCCCAGTGCGTTCTCAACGCCCAATTGCGTTAATGGATAAGGTTCAATGAGGCTTGGCAACAGTTTGTGCTTGAAAGCTGACTCGGCCTCAACCCGGCCCTGCTCGCCGTAGTAGTACTCCATCAGGATCAGGTAAGCATTTAGATCCTGCCAGGGATCTAAATAGAGACTGTAGAAAAACTCCTGTAAGTTGTAGTCATGCAGCACTACGACACCGGGATGACGTTGACTAACCTCCCAGATGGAACCGTGAAAAAGAGGATTATTGCCAATGTTGTAGACGGTGAGATCGGCGCGGTTGATTTCGTCCCAGTGCGTCCGCCCGGGTTGATAGCGCCGCACTACCGCATAGTTGTTCAGGCTCGGATCCCAATCGGATTGATCAGTCCACAACGTGATGCGTGCATCTCTCGAGAGGTGAGGCAAGATCCCGGCAGTGAAACGCCCAATTTCAGTTTTTGCCGGTGGCAGTGGTGAAAACCAGTTCAGTTTCATCGCCCTGAAAGTAGTTTGTTGACCACGTGTGTCCACGAGATATTCAGGCGCTCGTAATTCAGTCGCCCGGTCGTACCAAGGAGTTCCGCCTCCTTACGATGAACCCAGAGATGGTCCATTGTTAGAGCAATAGCTTCGGCTGCCGGGGCCGCGACGAGCCCCGTCTCCTGGTGACGAATAAACTCCAACGTTCCGCCTGAATCAGAACAGGTAATTACCGGTTTAGACGACAACATCGCTTCGAGCGTGACGTAGCCATAGTCTTCATCCAACGGTGGATAGATAACTCCAAGTGAATTTGCGTAAAGACGGAGCTTTTCTTCTTCTGAAACCGGGCCCAGCCACTCGACGCGTTTGTCGACGTGTAGCGCTTTCGCCGTGCGACGAAGTTCCTCGGCGAAGTCAGGTGAATCGGGGGTTCCCGCAAATCGCACACGCACTGGTTCCCTGGTGTGTTGCAGTGCTTCGAGAATCAATTTCTGGCGCTTTGGGAGGCAAAGTCGACTGGGAAAGAAAAAATAGTCGTCAGCCTTAGCTGAATAGAAGTTTTCAGCGCCACGCGGCGGATGGTAGAGCGGTTCCGCTTTGATTTGACAGGATGTTTCCAGTCGTTTGGCGACGTTGAGTGAGTCCGTGAAGACTGCTTTGGCCTCCGGTATCAGTTTCCTATCAGCATCGCGAATAGCCTCACGAACCTGGGCTCCATCCGGTTGATAAATAAGATCACCGAATTGATGGTCCCACAGTTCGTACGCGGTGCGAAACTGGTGAATGATCCAGAGCACCTTGTTGGGGTGGGGGATGAGATACGCGGGAAACTTTAGCCCGATTAGCAAGTCGACTGGGGTGCCGTTTACTTCAGTTAGATCAAGTAATCGGCAGGAGAGAATATGGTCCAGGATCTTTGCTGGCGGATACCACTTGAAGGGAACTGCTACGATCTCGGCTTCATGCCCAGCAGCGCGGAGCGCCTCGCGCAATCCTTCCGCCTGCATTTCGGCGCCGCCCCGAACAAATGGCACTTGCACAGTAGCAATGATGATCCGCATGACTATCCACAGATTACACAGATTACGCAGGGTAGATCAGACTGAGGTTGCCATGTGAGATCTTGAAATTTGAGATTTGAAGGCTGATAAAGCGCAAAGGCCCAAGACCTAAGAGCCACGACCAAAGGCGCAAGCCAAGAAAAACAGATCAGCTCTTCAACATTTCCTTCGCATGCTTTCGCGCACTGTTAGTAATTTCCGACCCGGTTAGCATGCGCGCGATCTCTTCTACCCTTCCTTCGCGATCGAGCCGCTCAACCATAACTTCAGTGTGACCCTTAACAACTTCCTTCTGCACCACCAGATGGCTGTCGGCAAAGCGGGCGATTTGTGGTTGATGAGTGACGCACAAGACCTGGTTAGTTTGCGATAGCTTCTTTAATTTCACCCCCACGGCCTCACTTACCCGGCCGCCGATCCCGGTGTCGATCTCGTCAAACACGATCGTGCGCGGAAACTCCGACGCATTGGCTACCGTCTTCAGCACCAACATCAAACGCGAGGCCTCGCCGCCGGAGGCCACCCGGGCCAGTGGCTTTAACTCCTCACCGACATTGGCGGAAAAGAAAAACGCAATCTCATCTGTGCCGGTGTCGCGGCCGATGCGATCATTCGAGAGCTCGGCAGCCGGGCCTACCTGGACCTCAAAGCGGGCGTTCTCCATGGCCACTTCAGCAATTCCCTGCAAGACCGCCTTCTCAAATTTCTTCGCTGCCCGCACTCGATCTGTGTGCAGCTTTCCGGCGCGTTCGAGATAGAGGTCTCGCGTTGCCTTGAGCCGGCTGCTCAGTTGTGTGGCGTGTTCGTCTGAGTGCTCAATCTGTTGCAACCGATCCTGGGAACGGGCCAGGTGCTCGAGTGCTGAGGCGATCGTACCGCCATACTTACGCTTGAGTCGCGAGAGTTCCGCCAGTCGGTCCTCGATTTCCGCCAAACGCGCCGGCGAAAACTCCAGCTTGTCGGAAAAGTCCCGCAGGGAAAACGACAGATCTTCTAATACCGCACGCGCAGATTCGAGGCCCTCGAGATAGTCTCGGAAACCTGGCTCATATTCTGCTAATTCGGTGATCTCAGTGAGCGCTTGTCGTAACCTTGCCAGAGCCGCATCGTCATCTTCATAAATCCGGCTATAACTCGCTTGACTGAGCGTCGTGAGTTTTTCTACGTTGGCCAAACGGCGGCGTTCATCCTCCAGCCGCTCGTCTTCACCGATTGACAACTGTGCGAGTTCAAGCTCATTAATTTGAAACTTTAGCGTGTCGACCAGCTGGAATTTTTCCGCTTCATCTCGATTGAGAGCGTCAAGTTCACGTTTGAGCGTGGTCCATTGTTGATGGGCCTCGCTGACTAGAACGCGCTGTGCGTCATTACCGGCGAAGGCGTCGAGGAGTTCGCGGTGAGTGTCGGGATTGAAGAGAGTTTGCTGGTCGCCCTGTCCGTGAATGTCCACCAAGAAGGGTCTCAGATCGCGCAGCAACGACTGGGTTGCGAGCTGATTATTGATAAAGATCTTATTTCTGCCGGCGAGAGAAACCTCGCGCCTGATAATCAGCTCAACCTTTGGAGTGCGGCGACCGGTCGCCGCTTTATGATCTTTCTCGGCAGTATCAATCTCCTCCCCATCCTCATCGATCCCGGCACTACTAAGCACCGAGTTCAACTCCGGACTGCGCGTTACCTCAAACATTCCTTCGATGAACCCACGATCGGTACCAGACTTCAACAGCTCGTTACTAAATCTTCCCCCAATCAAGACTCCCAGCGCGTCGACGATGATCGATTTACCGGATCCCGTCTCACCGGTAAGCAGATTAAGTCCCTCTTCAAACTCAACCCGCAGACTCTCGATTAAAGCAATGTTGGAAATATTGAGTAATTGGAGCACTCGGGAGAGATTACACAAGAAAGCGACGACAATCCACAGATTACGCAGATTGCGCAGATTCAAGCTTAATGAGGTTAAGTTGAGCTCAAGAAAAATTCTTGCTGACGTCAGGTCTCGTTAGAGGTTAGAGGTTGTGGTTCGGGACTCATTTGGTTTTGAGTTCATTAATCAACGAAACTGTAGATAGTCAGAGTAGCGTGTGAGACAATGCGCCAAAATTTACCTCACTAAGGAGTATGGAGATGACGATCCTCACAGAATCCGATCCCCGAACTTATGCGATTATTGGGGCTGCAATTGAAGTGCATCGGCAGCTTGGTTGCGGGTACTCTGAACCCGTGTATCAAGAGGCGCTCGGCATAGAGCTCGCAAAGCGCGCAATCCCGTTTCAGGCCCAACAAAGGTTTCCCATCAACTACAAAGGTTGCCTTCTCGAGACGTTTTACCGCCCGGATTTTATTTGCTTCGATGCGGTGATCGTGGAATTGAAAGCTCTGAGCCGTTTGACTTCACTGGAAGAATCCCAGGTGATTAATTATCTGAAAGTAACTGGATTCCACACAGGGCTGCTAATCAATTTTGGCAGCCGTAGCTTGGAAAAGCGCCGCTTCGTCTTAACTTA
>DATFRK010000721.1:0-4169 GCA_035263325.1 Pyrinomonadaceae bacterium
TCAAGCTTGACTCCAACGTCAAGATCGTCAAGGGATAAGAGGATCTGACAACGAATGGCCTCGAAGGGCTCTGTCTTGAAAACAGAGCCCTTTGTCATTTGGTCTGTGGTCCCCCGGTTGCGTTCTTTGGTCTCGTCGCATATTCTTCGCTCAAAATTCGCTGATGAGAAAAACCACGTTTCTAAAACGTAAGGTGCGAGAGGCGAGCTTCATTAGCCGCGCACTGCTGTCGACTAAGCACCCCGTACTGGCGCACCTGATTCCGATGCGCCGGTGCAATCTCGCTTGCGGCTATTGCAACGAATACGATCATTCGTCGAAACCGGTCGACCTTGAGATCATCAAGGCCCGCCTGGACAAACTGGCAGACCTGGGCACTTCGATCGTTACCCTTTCTGGCGGCGAGCCGATGATGCATCCGGAGTTGGACCAGATCATTCATCACATTCGCGTGCGCGGGATGATTGCCGGTCTCATCTCCAACGGCTACTACTTCACACCGGAGCGCATTAAACGGCTGAACAAGGCTGGCCTGGAGTACCTGCAAATAAGCATCGACAACGTGGAGCCCGACGAAGTCTCGCGCAAGAGTTTGCGCGTGCTTGATAAAAAGCTCCGTTACTTGTCGGAGTTTGCGGATTTCCACGTGAACATCAACTCCGTGATCGGCGGTGGGATCAAGAACCCCGATGATGCTTTGACGGTCGCGCAGCGCGCTGTGGAGTTGGGCTTCTCGACCACCGTCGGCGTGATCCACGACAGCGACGGCACACTAAAACCGTTATCCAGCAAAGAAAAAGATATCTTTCAACAAGTTAAGAAGCTGGGTAACAAGGACCACGCACGCTTGAACTGGTTCCAGGACAGTATCGCCGAAGGCAAGGCTTACAACTGGCGCTGCCGGGCTGGCGCTCGCTACTTGTACGTTTGCGAAGAGGGCCTGGTGCACTGGTGTTCACAACAACGTGGCTATCCAGGCATTCCGCTCGATCAGTACACCATGGAAGACTTCGATCGTGAGTACAAGACGGAGAAGTGGTGTGCGCCTACCTGCACCCTGCAGTGTGTGCACCAGGTTGGTATTCTCGATAATTGGCGCGACCCACAAAAGAGCCCGGCGCAGTTGGCCCATGAGCGTGAGCAAGAAAAAGCAGTGGGCGGCGTCTTGCAAACCGACTAAACTCTACTCGAGAGACCTGATTCCCGCTAATCGCTGCTGCGAATGATTACACCGCGAGTCGACAGGCTCCTGGTTGCACATCTTTGTCAGCAGGAACTTTTCATATTCCAACCCGGCCTCCCCGTTGTTGTTGATCCGTTCCATCATCTGGGCCAGTCGATAGTGGATCAAATCATCGGGTTCGCCACCGGCTTCTGCCAGGCGAAACTCGGCAATCGCGTCTGACCACATTCCCATGTCGGCGAACTGGATGGCCAGCAGTTTATGCGTGTGGGCATTGTCTTCCAACGACAGGGCTTGTTTGTATTCACGTACCGCCCTGACTCGATCGCTGACCAGGTCGGCCTGGGCTGCTCGAGCGAGATGGGAATCGACCGTGTTCTTGTCCCAAGAATTGTAGACGACGACACCAGAGACGACTGCGATGCCATAGACGACTGGCATTAGAAAGCGAGCCCGGGGTGGAGTTGTCGTTCGGGTTCGGTTACGAGCGAGAAGTAGTACTGCAAGGTAGAGAGGCAGAATAATGAAAGGGAAAAAGATGGTGGCCACGGCCCAGGCCAGCGCTAGGTACCAGGGAAAGTGTTTGCGGGCTGAAACAAGGACCCAGATCGAAATGAGTGCGGAGACCAAAAGCACGACGGGCCAGACAAGATCAAAGAACTCCCCCGCCGACATGTTGAGTTTGTAATAGTTCACCTAACGGGTTGGTCCAAGGTTGCCGCCAACTGTAAAGATTGTGACTGAACTTGATAATCCCAGTCCAGAAAGGCGTCCGGCCATCAATACAATCATTTCACCTTTTTCCACCACGCCAGCCTCTAGCAATGCGTCTTCACCAGCTCGCAACATCTGCTCGGTTGTTTGCGCTGGTTTGGACAGCAACGGCTCCACGCCCCAGATCAAGGCCAGCTCGCAAAGCACTGCTGGTTTGTGAGTCAGGGCAATGATGCGTTGGTCCGGACGTAAGGCGGAGAGTCTTCTGGCCATCAGGCCCGACTCGGTAAAAACAGCAGTTACCCTTGTGGCCATCTCCTCCGCTGCGAACGTAGCTGCCTCGGACAGCGCCCGGCTAACGCGGCCTGATTGCCTGCCCGCGAACTTGGCGAAGTACTCGGACTTCGGTTTACCTGCCTCGGCCGATTCAATAATACGAGCCATCGTTGCCACCGCTTCGACCGCATGTGCTCCGGTAGCGGTCTCGTTGGAAAGCATCAAACAATCAGTGCCGTCCCAAACTGCGTTGGCCACATCAGACGCCTCGGCGCGAGTGGGCCGCGGATTGGTGACCATCGACTGCAGCATCTGGGTCGCAGTGATGACCATCTTGCCGGCCAGGTTTGATTTCTCAATGATTGTTTTTTGATAAACGGGCACACGTTCTACACTGGTTTCTACTCCCAGGTCACCACGCGCCACCATGATTCCGTCGGCAGCCGCAATGATCTCATCAAGGTGTTCAATCGCTTCCGACTTTTCAATCTTGGCGACTAGTGGTGCGGTGCCGCCTGCGTCCTGGATCAGTTTCTTGGCCCGCAGACAATCATTCGCAGTCCTGACGAACGAGAGGGCAATGTAGTCAGCCCTTTGCTCAACAGCCCACTTGAGATCGATGATGTCTTTCTCGGTCAGCGAATCTATGGGTAACGAAACACCAGGCGCATTGATACCCTTGCGTTCGCCCAACAGACCGGCGTCGATCACCCTGCAGGTGACGTCGGTGTCCGTGGTGCTTTCCACTGTCAGCGCAATCGCTCCATCGTCCAGGAGTAGTCGAGTGCCCGGATGAACTGCCCGCGGCAGGTCTGGATAGTTGGTGGACACCTGTTGCTCATCACCGACTATTGGTTTGGTTGTAATGACAAACTTTGCACCGGCGGCGAGCTTAACCGGTCCTTCGTCTTTCAGTTTGCCGGTTCTTATTTTGGGACCAGACAGATCGACTAACACCGCGATGTGGCGGCCCAGTCTTTCGGCGGCAGCACGCGCGCGCGCGATGTCCGCGGCCTTCTCTTCATGAGTGCCGTGCGACATGTTGATGCGCACACCGTTGGCGCCGGCATTAAGTAGTTGTTCAACGACCGCGTCATCACGTGAGGCTGGTCCAAGGGTGATCAGTATTTTTGCCTTTTTCACTTTCCCACCTTGCTAATTACAGCTTGTTAATAGATCCCAGGAATAAGAGCGGAGACACGCGCGGCATAAGCGTCGAACTCCGACCCAAACGATTCACGCAACAATTTCTCCTCATGACGAATGCGAATTGTGGTGCCGGCGATAAAAAGTATTGCCGCTAGCGGGATGACGAACCAAGAACTCATCGCCAGGGCGGTGGCCAGCAACATGCCGAACATGCCCGTATAAATCGGATGACGCACCCAAGCATACGGTCCTTTTGTGGCCAACCTGTGTCCCTCCACGACTCTGGCCGTCAGGCTCCATTCTTTCCCGAGGGTCCTAACGGCTGACATTGTTACTGCCACTGATGAGACTGCAAGCAAAATCGTCCCGATACCAATAAGCCACGCTACTGTTTCGCCGCCATTGAAAATGGTAGTGAAGTAGGGACGGTGTACTGACCACACGAGTGCGTAGGACATGGCTTGTAGGACGATTCCAATAATTGAGCCGGACTCTCTCTTGCGTTCGGTTGCTGGCCCGGGTTTTTTACGCGTCAGGAAAACGATAGCAAAAGCAATCCAGGAAAAAATTACAGCCGCAAAGACAATGGTCGGGAGTAGTGCGGTCAACATTCTCAGTTAGTCAACTCCGGCTCTGGCTCGCTGCCTGGCATTGCTTGTCCAACGAACTGGCGCTCCAGTCGTCTCCGCCGCGAGCCCATGATGAAACCATGGATTGCCATTACCAGCCCGGTCAACATGTAAACGACTCCAGCCATTCCTGAGTAACGTGGGCCACCGAGCCAAACCAGGCTCATGGAAATGAGAGCAATGACGCAGTTCAGGGCGCTCTCCTGAATACTGCTGAT
>DATFRK010000722.1:0-3570 GCA_035263325.1 Pyrinomonadaceae bacterium
TCAGCGTCGTTGTCCCTAGCGGACGACAGCGTGTAGTGCGACAGGATGTTGAGACCGGAGAAGCGTGTCTCAAACTTCGTCTGCAAAGCGTTGTAGCGGTTGTCCGCGTCGTTACCATAATAAATCAAGTCCTGAGTCCATCCGAAGCGACTGAAGAATGGCCTGCGGAGGGCATTTGATACTCCGAGTAAACTGACGGGCTGGTTGGCATTATAGTTCACACCCAGGCCTGGAAAGACGTGAGTTCCCTTGTTGCCCACGTAAGCCGCCTCGACAAAAGTGTTACGCGCGAGCCGGTGTTGAACGGTCACATTCCAGGCATCGAGTGTTGGTAGCCTTATCTTGAATGGGCGAGCGTTCGCTAATACGCCATTAGGCAGTGGCAGCCGACCATTTGCAGGTATAGCCGGGAAGACTAGAGGCAGCGGCCCTTGACTCAGATTAAATACGCTCTGGAAGTTGTCAGTAGCACGAAACTGGGTCGCAAGCACCGGCAGGTTTTGAGTGACCGTGTGGCCGAAAAGTGATCCGAAAGTGCCGATGTCGAAGCTCCGTCCATAACCCAGACGAATGACTGTCTTATCGGTTGGCTGGTGGGCTATCCCAAGACGCGGCGCGAATGTCTTATACGTAGGATTCACATTGAAGCGCTTGTTAACCTCCCCGACTCCGCCGACGAAGAGTTCGCCCGTCTCGAGATTGAGTAGACTACCGTCTCCAGGTCGCTTGATATATTCAGGGAAGATCAACTCCCAGCGCAGACCGTAGTTGAGTGTTAATTTCCGGGTCGCGCGCCATGTATCCTGCCCGTAGAAGAACCAACGGCGCTGATATTCTTTTGCGTCCGTGGTTGCGCCCACCATACGGGCGAAGAAGCCCACGTCGCCGAGCAGGAAGCTTGCCAGGCCCAACCCGCCGCTGAAGGTGAAGTCAGGCTCAACACGACCGGTTCGAGTACCAAGGAAGACCAAGGCGCCCGCACGGGGCGGAGCCGAGGGGACACGCAGGTTCTCGGCGAAACGAATGTCGCCGCCGACCTTCCAGGTGTGATCGCCGCGCATCAAGCTCCAGTTATTGACGATCTGATATTGCCGCTCGTCCTGATCGGAAGGACAATTGCAACTATTGACAAGCAGACCGTGCCCGAACTTAAAGCTACCAGCCCCGCCTACTATCGAGAAACCCGGCATGCCGGATGCGAAGAAGTCGTCAACGTTGAGGCCCGGTATACCGGCGTCCGCCGCCGGGTGGGCGCCCAATCCGCCCTGTAGCACCTTCACTCGGTAACGGAAGAAGCCGAAGCGGAAGTCCGTTACCAGTTGCCGGGTTAACGTATAGTCGAAGCCTGCCGCGATTGACTGATTGCGGGCGTCCGACTTCCCGGCGAAGCCAATCTCATCGAAGGCCGGTCCGCCTGCCAACTCCCCAAAGGCGCTCGGGCTTAACCGATTGAAGCGGGCAAAACTATAGCGACCGAAGAAATGGAGGTTCGTGCTCCAGAAGTGGTCGTCCCGAACATTGAACTGGTCGCTGTCGAAGGCTTCGATGCCGGAGGCCGTGAAGTTGAAGTCTTTACCGGGCCGGTTCGGCAGCGGAAGCAGTTGCAACAGGTTCAATGCCTGCGGCGATAAACGCTCCGCCGGGATACGATTGCCGGCGAACTCTGCGCGTCCCATGCCCGTCGAGGGGTCGCCGGTCTGCGGATCAAAAATCTGACTGGGGTACTCGCTAAAATCGCCACTACGAGCTAAGGCAGTCGGAACAGTTGTCAGGACTGATCCTCCGTTCTTACGGCGTGTGCCTTGATAGTCGCCGAAGATGAAGTTCTTGTTCTTCCTGAGCGGCCCGCCCAAAGAGCCGCCGAACTGGTTCCACAACGTATCGGGGATGAATTTCTCGGTGAGAGGGTTTCTAATTGATTGCGAAAAGGGATTGCGCGCGGTTGTCACGTCGTTACGTCGGAACAAAAATGCGCTGCCATGTAGTTCATTGGTTCCTGACTTCGTTTGGGTCGCCACTACGCCTGCGATAGCCATGCCAAACTCTGCGTCATAGTTCTGAGTGGTGATCTTAGCTTCGGTGACTGATTCAAGCGTTGGGTTGATGACGATGATGCCCAGGATCGGATCACGATTGTCAGTGCCATCAAGCTGATAAGTAGTTCCGCTGAAGTGCTGCCCGTTAACGACGATCTGGATTGAGCCTTGTGGGTTCTCGCTCGGAGCATGCTGCCAGAAGAGTTGCTGTGTGCCGGGAGAGAGCAGTAGGAATTTGGTGAAGTTGCGATCAAAGTTAGGCAGATCCCCAATCTGCTGCTGGTTAAGATTGGTCGCGACATCCGCGCGGTCGGTTTTCAGGGAATTACTTTGAGGTTCGGCAGCCACTGTGACCTGCACGGATACAGTTTCTATCTCAAATGGGAAATCTGTGCGGGCCGCCACATCAGCTTTAACCTCAATCTCCTGGATGGCAATCCTATACCCCTGCCGCTCGACTTTAACGCTGTACTTACCTGGGATGAGGCGCGTCACGGTGTAATTGCCTGACTCGTTGGTTTTCGCAGTGGTGGTCACATTCCTGGTCAGGTCTGTCACGGTGACTACGGCGCCAACAACTCGCGCTCCCTTTGGGTCGGTCACCGTGCCAAAGACGCTTCCGTAGACGGCCTGCGCACGGCTACTGACAGAAAGCGCGGCAACCAACAATAAGCTGAGGATGAGCGAAGGCAAATCTCTGTTAGGCATCATGGCGCCTCCCTAATGCGAGTCTATCTTCGAGCGCAAAGCCGATGGCTTTGACGTCGTGGGTCTGCCTGTATCACGACGGCGGCGGCAACCCGATACGACGTAGCAAGTCTGCAAACCGCGGGTCCGAGCGCAACGCGTCGCAATCACACGCAAGACCGTCTCCAAGATGAACTAATACGCTAGAACGTTCCTCAAATGCTTTTTCCAGCCATTCAAAGGCTTGTTCCTTGTCGCCAAGATCTGCATACATGAATGCAAAGCCCGCTGGCGGGACACGATTTCGTTTTGAAGCTTCTCTCATCTTCTGCAGAAACTTCTGCTGCATACTTCTTTTAGCTTCACTGAACCCAGATGTTTTGTAATCCTGCTCAAGGGCGGCTCCAAGATCACTATCTCCGTCAAGGTTCATCGCCTTTTGATACTCAGCGATGGCTTCCACATACATTCCTTTCTTCTCATAAACGCCTGCGAGGCGCCAGTACGCGCCTGATAAGGCCCACTGGGCCGGTTCCAATTCAATCGTCTTCCGGTATTGTTCTATCGCCTGGTCGTACTGGCGGTGGGCATGCGTAGATGCCAACATGTCTCCCAGACCCAAGTTTATTCGAATTGATAGTGGATTAAGCTCGTAGGCTCGTTTCATCTCTGCGAGGCCTTCGTCTGCCCGACCCCTACTATGTAAATAGTGTGCATACGCAGCGTGAGCTGCTTCATCATTCGGATTGAGTTCAATGGCACGCTTTAATTCTCTCTCTGCAGCGGCCCAGTCCCAACCATATACGAACTTGACGACTCCCAGCGCCGCATGCGCCTCGCCGAGTGT
>DATFRK010000723.1:0-11272 GCA_035263325.1 Pyrinomonadaceae bacterium
AGGAATCGAAGCATATCAGGATGGCGCTGAAGCGACCGAGTTGTACCTGACTCACTTGCAAACGCACGAGATTGATCTCGAAGCCCTTATCGTCGTCAAGACGATCGACGAGTTCTTAAGAGAAGAATCGGGTGAAGCGAAAGATCCCGCTCTCGGTTGGCCTGAACGGGCCGCGAAGTTACTTGGATTGACCGAGGCGGTTCTGTCCAGAACGGGCTGGGAACAGAAGATCAGCGATGGACTCAACAGCGAAGATCGTCAGACATTTTGGACGGCGACAGAGGCAGCCCGCATGCTGGACATTGACGCGTGGGACGTCTACTTCGAGCGCCTCAAGCGCGGCGAGGACCTATGGTACTTCGTGATGCAGACCAACGATAGCGATCGCTTTGATCGCGGAATACGATTCGCTGAGGAAACACTTCCTTTGAAGGATATTGCCTCTGGACCATCCGACTCAGTGGGGCTTGGGCCCGAGTTTCGGCACCACAGCGCACTCGATTGCGTATTACAGGAGCTGCGTCGATTTCCTGGCAAAGGCTGGACGCTCATTCGTGCGGGCTTGCAGAGTCCGACAGTGCGTAACCGGAATATGGCAGTCCAGGCACTGCAGGCGTGGGATCGAACCGCCTGGCCAACTGAGGCCGAATCCTTACTGACCAGTGCGATAGAAGTTGAGCCTAAGGATGACACCCGAGCATTAATGGTCAATGCTCTTGACGGTGAATCTTCATGAGACATATTGACATGGAAGGATACGGTCGTGCATGGACTCAAGTGCGCCGAACCAACCCTTAAACTGCGACGAGTGATGGAGCGAA
This sequence comes from Pyrinomonadaceae bacterium, assembly GCA_035263325.1. Lineage (GTDB taxonomy): Bacteria > Acidobacteriota > Blastocatellia > Pyrinomonadales > Pyrinomonadaceae > PSRF01. The sequence continues at coordinate 822 of DATFRK010000723.1, forward strand.
GAGGTTTTTGGGTGACGAATATTGAGGGCGTTGGCAAGGCCTTTTACCTGCAATGCACATTGAGGATTAAAAGAGTCCGGTCTTAAACATGCTCACATACACGGCTAAGGTTATCGAGACAATACAACACAGCCCGAATACATGGGAGACCCTTAGGATCGGTGTCTTTAGATCGGAAGGTGAGTCCGAAAAGCAGGTGGGCGAATACCACAGAAACTATTCCGCTTTATTTAACACTTTCGTTCACTGCTCTTATGGCGGCAAAGATTACGCGCTTTATTCGCCGAACTACACGGTCACGCGAATCATGGAACTCCCGTCCTGTCGAGATATAGGTGGCGAAGAACCACGCAGCGGCGGTTTCTGTCCCGTTGATTTTTATGTTCCGCGCCACATAGACCGGGAGTATACAAATCTAGAGGGAGTGAGCCATAGATATCGCGTTAACGACCCTGAAGCCGAATATTTGGGACCGAGAACGCAAACATTCTATCGCCGTGATGAAAAAACTGGTCAACAGATTTCGGTTGAAAAGCCGGATCAAGCGATCTCGTCACTCCTTTACTATCCGTTTGGCTTCGTTGCTGGCTGTATTTGGGGAGACGATAGCTCGTGGAAGATTGAATTCCTTGATCTATCTGAGATTACAAATGGTGTGATCAAGCGAGAGGCTCGATTCGGATACATCGAAATGCCTGAGGGCATGTCTTTAACACAAGCAATCGATATGGGGGATTTTAAATACGACCTTACGGATGAAATCAGCTATGTCACCATCGCTCTCCAAAAACGATTCGACTTAGCCAGCGGCAAAATGATCCGTGAAGATCCTTTTGCCTGAACAAATCGGACGGTCATGCGATAACGGCGCATTATGTCTTGGTCAGACAGCCGACGCGCCGCCCATAAGCACTGTCACGCCGCCCGCGCCAGCACATAATGAACGTATCGTGCGCCCCGATACGGTCTTATTTTGAATGCGGTGACGGTCAAAGAATAGCATCACGACTCTGTGTCAAACAGTGAATACGCTTGGTGGCAACGTCTGAAACCTACGCGGCAGGATAGTAGTGACGTGCTGCGATCTCTGGAGGCACGAATGAAAGCATCTATCTTTTATCGAATCGCTGCTGTTCTTCTCCTGCTGTTCGCGGTAGGACACACACTCGGCTTTCGCCAGTCTGATCCCACCTGGGGAGTTGATGCCCTGCTTAACTCAATGCGGTCAATTCACTTTGACGTGATGGGGTTCAACCGCACCTATTGGGATCTCTTTGTGGCAGCCGGATTCTGTGTCGGCGTGCTTTATCTATTCGCGGCGATATTGGCCTGGCAGCTAGGTGGACTCCCAGCAGCGACATTGGCTCTCATGCGCGGCACTGCGTGGGCGTTCGCGCTTTGCTTTGCCATCATCGCAGTTTTGAGCTGGAGATACCTCTTTATCATACCGATCATTTTCTCAATTCTGATTACGTTGTGTTTGACGGCGGCGGCATGGCTTTCCACGCGGCAGGTTCCCCGCTTCCTGGCTAAGGTGAGAGGTGCAGGTGTAAAGCAACTTCGCCGCCTTGTAGATCTGATATTGGTTGCTAAGATTCTTTACAGTGATCACCGGAACCATCAGCTAAGCGGGCCTTTCTCATCGGTTAAATAGCTGTCTAAATATCAGCAGAGGACAGCTAGAGTTCCTCGTAATTGGAAGGCAAGCATAACAAAGTATCGTTGACCTGCCTGAGGTTATGATCAGTTTCACGTTCCAACAGAGACCGCAGGGGCCGAGGGTCACGGTGATCTGAAATTACCGCGGCTAGCAAGGCTGGCGAGTGGGCGGATGAGCTTGTCTGCTAGTGGTACTCGACCAATCGCATTTCGCAGGCGGAACGTCAACGAGTTTGACATCATTGCTTCGAAATCAGCCTGACTGCGTCTCACTGTCAATGTCATCCAGCGTAAATATTCCGCCGCCGCTCGATTCTCCTCCGTTGGCTGTCGCTGGTAGCTGCGGAATTGTTCAATAACTTCGTAATAAAGATTCACCACCTCATCCACCAGCAGGGTGAGATCAGAATTACTCCGAACCATTCGGGATACTTCTGCTGCGTCTCCTGCGTTGTAACGGGCAATCTCCTTCATCAATCCTTCGACATCAACCTTCTCGTTGAGGGCGCGAATCCCAAAATTCTGCCGTCTCAGTCGTTCAAACTCTTGAGTCGTTACCATCGGACCGCAGCCCGCCGCATCGCAGAGAACAACGGCTGTGCCTACTGCCATCGCTTCCTGTGCGCACCGGGCTTTGGCAAAAACGAGATCGTATTCGGGCAATAAAGACTCAGGATGTTCGGTTGAGGTCTTCACTCCAGAGCCCACCACATCAAGTTTCAGTCCGGCGCGATCGCACGCTTCACGCACAGCATTCAAATGAGTCCACTGGTTTGCATAGTTGCTGAAAACCAGAGCTCGGGCAGGTCTGGGAGGAAGTGGCCCACGAGGTCGAAACCGTTCCAGGTCGACAGCGTTAAGATGCACCAACACCCGTGATTCCGGAATTGAGTGCTCACAAACGAGTCGGTCACGGCAAGTGTCATCAACCGCAACGTAGGCCAGAATACGCGGATGCGAGGGTGGAGCTGAGACCCAGGCGTTCCAACTATGACAATAGAAAACTGCGGGGACTGAGTCGAAGTATAAGAGTGCGGTTATCAGCTCAGTGTTGTGATTGCCGTGAATTATATCTGGGACCACGCCAACTAAGTTGAGGTTATCAACAACTGGCACAGTCGCTCGTCTCAACTCTTTTGCAATTGGACCAAGTTCCGCTGAGTACACAATTGGACTATGCCCTTTGCGTTGGAGTTGCAGCGCGAGATCGCGAGAGTAGGTTTCAGTCCCAGCGAATGACGCAAAAGCTGTGTTGACGATAAGAACCTTAAGTCCGCCCACTGTTTGCCTCCACCTGTGCCCGAAGCGCAGCGGCTAGAGGCTGCATGTGCTCGCGATAGCGCAATACTTGCTGATAGAGTCCGGCTTTAACCTGCTTTTCGCCATACGCTTCATAGAAAGGAATGTCTCCGTTGAATGGGTTGATCGAGGTTCTATTAATGACCGGTCGAAGACACTCAACCCGGAAGGAGTTTGCATTAGTAACCCCAAAGGTGGAACGGAGGCGTTGGGAAAGTTCGTCTTTTTTGCGAAAGTTTTCATCTACGGTGGCGTTCAGAGCTCCTTCAACCTCAGCTTGCAACTCGGGATAGTTCCTCGCCGCCTTAATTTTCCTGGCAAAGGCGCCGTCATCGAGAGTTAAACACTGGGCACTGTCAAGCAAGTCGGCTGGACCACGGTGAGGCGGACCCACCAACGCAAAATCGTAATTAACGATCGGCTTTCCCCTTTTTCTTTTTACCAACTCAACCGCGGAGTTGATTACTAAGCGACATATGTCGTGGGTAGGATTGTAACCTTCTTGAGCATCCCCGGCGATGACATCGATCTCGCCCTCTATTAGAGCGTTGGTTAATTGATGGACGAGCTGGATGAATGGGTCATGGTTAAGCTGTAAAACGTCATCGTAAACATCAACGTCACGCATATACCCGTAAGCAGGTCCAGGACGTCCCCCAACCTTGTCAAGAACACGAGTGGTAGAATCTATCCGCGAAGTTTGGCTTCTACCTGAACCATCTGTAAGCACCCAAACCTCCGGACGTGCTGTCTCAAGCCAGTTGTGAACACGCAGTTCGTGTCCCGGATGGCCGATAACCAGAATTGAGTTCAGCTCCTTTCTTTTTGAGCCGTTTGACTGGGAATCGAGGGTCACCGAAACAATCTCCTATGAGAGAGTCAGAATCGATAAGGTCGTTCCTCAAATCGCGGTTCCCAAGAGCAGTTGCTGTCTACCGTACGGCCGCCGGGGTTCTGACTCGTCCCTCACTGGCGACAATCTTCTCCATTATCTATCACAATAATGCCTGGCAGGATCCGGAGTCAGTTTCTGGAAGAGGATCAACCTTAGCCCGAACGAATGCGATTATGAACCACCTTCCGGCGCTGCTCCAAGAATTTCATGCTGATCTGTTGCTGGATGCCGCTTGCGGAGATTTCAATTGGATGAGACATACCAACCTGGGTAAAGTGAGATATGTTGGTGTCGACATCGTTCCGGATCTTATAAGAAAGAACCAACAACTCTATGATGAGCCGGGACGAATAGAATTTCTTGTTGCTGACATTACGAAGGATCCTCTGCCACGTGCAGATGCGATCTTGTGTCGTGACTGTTCGATTCATCTTTCGTACTCGCGGATCAAGTCAGCTATCTCAAACTTCAAGACAACCGGTGCAAAATATCTGCTCTGCACCACTCACACTTCCATTACCGACAACGTCGATTGTCCAGATGGTGGTTGGAGATCACTTAATCTGCAGTTGGAGCCCTTCAATTTTCCTGAGCCGCTAAAACTAATTGTGGAAGATGCTGAGGCGGGAAAGTGCGTTGGCGTTTGGCAGTTGAGCGAACTGTAAACTCGCTATCAGGCGAAAAGCGTGAAGAACTAAACCTTAGAAAACTTTCAACTTACTTGGTGCCCCCGCAGGGATTCGAACCCCGAACCAACAGATTATGAGTCTGCTGCTCTAACCGTTGAGCTACAGGGGCACAATACTTGAGAAAGTGGCGGACGAGTGTATCACGCTGTCCTTTGTAAGCCGCAAATCGCCTCTGAGCTCAGGTTGAAGTTGAGCGAAGTTGGAGAGCGTGGTCAAAACCCAACCTCTCAACCTCCCCTTGCTTTAGCTTGGGGATCAGCGAACTCTTGAAATTAGGAAACCATTTTAATGGTTTATCGAGCACGGTGTCGGCGATCGAGGAGCAGGAAGTGGAAAACCATTGAAATGGTTTCCTGAGTAGCAAGACTTGACTTGATCCCCAGGCTAAAGCCCTGGAGTGAATGAGAGGGTTGAGGTTTGACGCACTCTCGGCTGTCTGACTGGACTCCGCAAAATTTCCTACCTTAAGGCGTAATTTGTGTAGTAATTCGCTATTACTTATTGTATTCTTCGCGTCGATTAGTACAAGATATTGGGCTGGAGCCAAGTCGAACGGAACAGCGATAACTAACTAACCTATTCACTCCAGCCTAACCGATCAAGGCAAATAGATCACTGCCCCCCAGGTAGCGTTCCTGTATCTTGCCGTCTTTCCGGCTCCCGCCGGACTAAGGCGAAGTCTAAGGAATGCTCAAAACTGGAGGGCAAATGTTCGGCCATTCAAGAATAATCTGCACGACAATTCTGCTGTTTCTCCTGGCACCTGTTTTCACATTGGCCATCTCAGCCCAGGCGCAAAACAGTGTGAGTGCCAGCCAGCCACGTCCGTCCATATCAGTACTCGACAGCACCAGAGAACAGGACGGTCTCGTCGGTTCGGTGCGGCGAGTCAAAATCGAATCGGCAAAAATCGAGGTGCTTGACGGACGGACCGTAGAGGGACCGCGCCAGCTGCTTGAGCTCACTACTTATGGTTTCAACGGAAGCCGGCTCGAGAACATTTCTTATCCCAGTGCCGACTCCGTAATCGGCAAGGAAGAATACAAGTACGATGACCGCGGTAACATTATTGAGATGACCTTGCGTAACGACCGTGGGGCCATCGTAAACAGAGAAGCTTATTCATATGAGTTCGACACATTCGGCAACTGGACAAAAATGTTCACCAGTCTGGTTGTCTTCGAGAACGGCCAAGTCAAACGCGAACCTGTCGAGGTCACTTACAGAACAGTCACCTACTATTTTAATGACAGCATCGCCAACATCGTGGATCAGCCAGCCTCGCGGAAGCTGCCCAGCGCAGCGGCGGCAATAGTGCTGCAGCCGCCAAGCCTGGAAACCAGCAAGATTGATGCTAATGCCTCCTGGACCACTAATGTCTCTGCCTCAGCACTCGAGCCGATTGGTGCACCGCCCCCTTTAGCCAAACCTCAAGAGACAGAAAAACCAGTCGCCAGTCGTCAAACAGGTAACGACGAATCGAACATAGCGACCCGGGCTGCTCGCGCCGAGGCGGTGACAGTTCGGTTTTTCAAAGAGTCTCCCGCGACTAATCCAACTCCACCCGAGGCTCCCGAAGCGAAGCGCAAACAGAACGTGTCGGTCTCCACAGCCCCGAGTAATTCTTCGACAACTGAATCCTCGAGTGCCGAAGGGTCTCCAGTTAACTTCAAACCTGGGGCAAGAACCGCCTTGGATTACTACCAAACGGGCCTGGCGCACTTGGACGCGGGCGACGTGAAAGCAGCGGTCGAGGCCTACCTGGAGTCAATTAAGTTGGAGCCCAATTCAGCCCAGGTGTTCTTCAACCTCGGCGAGGCTTATCTCAAGTTAAAGAAAGACAGTGATGCTGCCAAGGCTTTCAAGGAATCAGTCAGACTCAATCCTGAGGTGGCAGAAGCGCAGTACGGGTTAGGCCTGGCTTCTTATAACCTCAAGCGGTTCCCCGAAGCAGCGGTGGGATTTAGGAAGGCGATCAAGCTGAATCCGAAAATGGCCAAGGCGCATTTCGGGCTGGGCCTGGTCTATCTGGAACTTGATAACGCCAACGCCGTGCTCCAGGAGCAGAGGGTTCTCGAGGCCCTGGACAAAGATCTGGCTAAAAGACTTGCGCAAACTCTTCCTACTCTTCCTTGCAAGGTTAAGCCGTTTTGCCAGTGAACGACGATGGGCGACGCTGAGCCAATTAGTTAAGGAGTAAGCAATGCAAAACAACCGTTTTGTAGTTTTGACGGGCCATCTGAGTAATTACCCTTTGTCTGATCTGGTGGGCATCCTGCGTCATCAACGTAAGACTGGAAGATTGACAATTGAGTATCCCAAGAGTCCCGGCATTTTCTTCTTTCAGGAGGGAGAGTTAGTTGACGCACAACTAAACGATCTAACAGGCTTACAGGCCATCTGCGTGGCTTTGACTCAACCGGAGGCGGCCTTCAATTTTAATCCTCTTATTCAGCCAACTCGCCGATCCATTGAGCCCGCGTTTCAAAGAGTTGTCTCTGAGTTATTTGGCTGCTGGGATGAGAGTGCCCTGGAAATCGATAGCACAGCAATCGTTGAGAATACGGAACGCTCCCTCCCGACTGCCAATACACCTGCACCCACGCCTGAGCTCATCACACCAGGAAGTCCGCTGCCTCTGCAACTGTTGCCAGCACCTCAAACAGCAATCCACCGCAGATCTGTTCTATTTGTGGCGGCTGTGGGGTTCGTCATGCTGGGACTCTCTACAGTGATTGCATTGTCCGGAAGACTAAATCCTGCGCGGCCCTTTCCTGAGAAGATCTCTACTGAAAATACGCTGGGAGCCACATCTAAATTCGCTCAAACTGAAATGCAAAAGAACCTGGCCGGCGCCAGGGAAATGGTGAAAACAGCGCGAACAACGGAGCAGTTACATCGCCCGGAGAAGACCTCCACCGCTAAAAGTGAAACGAAGAATCAACCAGATCCCTCCGGTGCTCAATTGAAAGAAAACGCCTCAGCCGTAGGGAATGAGCAGAACAAGAAACCTGACGTTTCGTTGGCCAGCCCGCAATCCGTGAACGTAATTATGCAAATCGAAAATGGCAGAGTATTGAAGGCTTCAATCGAGGGCCATAAACCTGGAATGGATAGCTACGAAGCCCTTGCTTTGAGAATCGCGAAGCAACGTCGCTACCCAGCCAAAGTCTCGGGGCAGGAAAGTATCAAGATCAACGTGGCGCGACCGAATTGAATGCATCCAGACATGAAAGGTAGGTCAGAAAGATCATATGTTATTTCTTGAACGTAAAACCCTGAATTACTCGGTAGACAGAGAAGGTCGCACCAGGCTGCTCAATGATCTGCAAGAGCAAAATCTGACTCCGCTAATCCGAACCACCAGACACCGCTGTTTTGAGACTCTGTTAGGAGGCCCGGAACGAATCGGCGAGATGGAGGCGGCTATTGCTCCCTGGAGCGAGACGGACAGCGACGAGTCGTTTGTTCGCGGCGACGTTTTTTGTTTTTCGGATTACCTTGTATTTCTGATCTTCGAAGACGAAGATGGGCAAGATCCGATCGGGGCCGGGATTGTGTTCGAGCCGAAAACATCTGAGCCATTCAGAAAGCTCGATTCCTTCTGCCGCACTGTGCGTGATTGCCTGCTTTTACAATTTCAGGAACAAGGTAACGACACCGCTGACTTTCCGGAGTGGAAGTTTGATAAGCAAGATGTGCCGAAAGGCTTTCGAGAATTTATCGCGAACCAGGACGCCGATTCGTTGTTTACCAGCTTGCGCAAAGAGACGATGACTCGACGCGTCATGGCTGCGTCTAATCTCGAAGATGAGGGCGCACGTATTTTTCTGCGCACCGCTCGCAATGCCCATCTCGAGGGTTATGCGGCAAAGCTACTCAACGGCGAAACAGAATCGTATAGCGTACCCATCGAGAGACTTGAGGATGCGGGACTGGTTGAAAAGGAAGTGCAAGTTAGTTGCAGAAAAACAGGACATGCGCTTTTTCGCTTACCAAACGCCCAGGCACTGGTGGTGGTTACGATCAGTGACGCGACTTGCAGCGAGTGTGGCTCGCCCATAGCTGACGAAAGAGTTGAGGAAGTGATCGCGCCCACTGAACTCGCGTCATCATTACTGGAAGATGGCTCCTGGCTCGTTAGTCGTCTCCATTTGCTGTTGCGCGAGATGGGAGTTCCCGAAAGAGAGATTGCTCTTGGTCCATCTGAAGGTACGGGATACGGGCAACTGATGGCCAATGTGTGCGGCGAATCGTTCCTGCTGGTTACTCGCGACGGCGACCTAACGCCGGCCTTTGCCCGCTCAAGCGTCGATCTGGAGATCGCCACTGAGGCTTGCCACCTGGTTATCGTGGCTACTGGCAGGGTTCATAAGGAGGCCGGCGTCTTCCTTCAGAATCACGCCCGCCGACGCATTAGTGGCGGTCAGGATTTTGAAATGATCCTGGCCGGTGATGTGGCCACGGCCAAGAGAGAACTCGAAGCGGCCCTTGAGCGAGTGTCACAACGAGTCATTGCAGAGCAACTGTGTGTGCTGGATAACAGTATCGGCCTAAACGTGAGTCGACTCGTATTGACTAAGTTTGATCTATCGCAAGCTGCCGAGGAGACGAACTCCCTGGACGACATCGATAACACTACAGAGACTTACTCAGCGACCCGAGTGCCGTTAGCGCTGGCAGCTCATGCAGCAATGGGTGGTGGAGAAATCTTTGATATCGATCCTGAGTCTATCAGCTCCATAGAGGTTGCCCCAGTCGAGGTCCTCGACGTTTGAGCTGACAACGGTGGCTAGCAAATGAGAACACTTCCAGTGTCGTAGTGCACACCAAACTAACACGCACAAACAACTGACGGTAATCATTTCAACATGAAGCGCACACTCGCGACGAAGCCGACGAAGAAAAGTAGGACCGATCAGCCTTCGCTGCGGCGCAACCGTTCACCGCAAATACCACCTGCAGAAGCTGGCTTGAATGACAGCTCGAAAAAAGTAAGCCTCACGGAAGAACAGAGCTGGGAGCGTGATATAGCAACACTGCGCCAGGCAGCAGCGGAGCGGGCAGCGCTGCAGCGAAACGGATCACCAAGGCTTGAGCGAAAGACAGCCCAAACCCCGATTGAGCAGGTCGTTAGATCGTTGGCTGACGGTAACGCCGCCTTTCGTAAGATGTCTCTTCTGACTCCTCAGGTTATAGATCGCGAACTTACAAAAGACGAAAGCTGGAAGCGGGACATGGCGACGCTCCGCCAAGCGGCAGCCGAGCGGGCGCTGCTGCGAAACCAATCACCTAAGCTTGAACGAAGGAAAATACAAGCTCCGATTCAGGAGGTTGTTAAATCGTCAGCAGATGCCGAAGTTCGTAAGCTGTCTGTTCAGGCTTTGTATGATCTGGACCCCGACCGCGCCGCCTCGGTATTGAACATTGCCTTGCGCGATGGTTCTCTGCAACAGCGCCGAGAGATCGGCGCCGCTCTCGCTGCTTCAGGTGTAGTGGATGAAGCAATCAACAACTTGATGAAGAGCGACCGGGATAACTGTTACGGTGAGTTTTCGCTACTTTTTCTTGTAGCTAAGGCGGGTGAGGTTCAGCCCCTGATCAGGTTGATCGAAAAACACCCGAATATTGCGCTCCGTTTAGCAGTTGTCAGCTTGTTGGCTTCAAGCGGTGGTCCTGAAGTGCTTTCAGCTTTCCGGCGCCTGGCGCTTAGTGGTTCTCTGGCCACTGAAGTGCAGTTGGCCCTGCTTGAAGCGATTAACCAGATCACCAATCCAATCAAAGAAACTACCCCTTCGGCTGCGTAAATCTGATCTGGCTAAGTCATCAGAGAACTCTGCCCCGCATAATGTGCAAACAATTCCCGCGCTTGAAATCCCACCAACGGCAGTTGGTGGATTGTTCAAGTC
>DATFRK010000724.1:0-3583 GCA_035263325.1 Pyrinomonadaceae bacterium
TTCGTGGGCGCTAGTGCAATCGGTCGCTTAATTGACAGAGTCCCTTCGATGTGGGTGAAGCACCTACACCTTTAAGCGTTGGCGAAATGGCGAATAAGGTCGGCATTCCAGGCCGACACTCGCGCGACCCATCGTGTCAGGGGGCCGTGGGCTTCATCGATTGGTTAGGTCTTAGCGCGTTTCAAATGGTTGCGACTGTAGACCTGGAACGGCTTGCCGGGCGGCGCGAGTTCAAACGTCTCAATAAACTCGTCTTGCGAGATAATGTCGTACGTCTCCTTCGCCTTCCAGGAGTTGTTGAAGTTCTCGAAGCGCTCGCTCTCGAAGACGAACTGTTTTGGAGTGCTAACGGCTCGATTCAACGCATACAGGTTGACGAAGCCTTCAACATGAAATTGGCGAATCATCAGCGTATTGCGCTCTCGGTCGTAGCTGATGACGCTCATGTGATTGTGTACCTCGCCTGTCTTGTTTTTCTCCTGCGGCGGATACGTCGATGTGCTGTGCTCCTCAATGAAATGGTCGCTCAGAATGAACTCGTAACTCCGATCGACAGTGCCAGCGCCCGGCTGGCCTTCGGTCGTACCCGTCCAGTGGCCAATGAAAAGTCGCACTGGCTGCCACGGGTCAGGTTTAGCCTCGCCCGCAGGGGCAGCGAGAGCAGCGGCCAGACCGACGAAACATCCGATTACGCTTTTCATCGTAGGAGTGGAGACCAGACGGAGTTTACGCCGCATAGACCTAACGAGAGACAAGATCAGCGACCGCGAGAACCTGTAAAGCTGGTCCAAAAACGAGAATTGTGGATGGCAAACACGAAAGGCATGGATGTCACGCTATCCCGCGGTTCGCTGCATCGCTTGGTTAGGTGACGTTGGTAATCTCATCCACGTTCCCTCTCAATAGCGTCGAATAAAAGGTTCAAAAGTTCATCGACCCGATTGGTTATGCCGAATGCGTAAGGTGGGGTGCCACGATCTGGTAGATATTGTGCGACAGTGAAGATGGTTGGGCGTTGAATGCGATCCTGTCTTGTCCGCGTGAGGAAACTCAGGCCTTCATGCTCGGACCCGCCGCGGCGCATATCCGAAATAATCACGTCGTAAGCATGTTCGCGTAGGCGCGAAAGCCCCTCGTCGGTAGTCGTTACGACCTCAACATCGACGCCGAGTTCACGGAGAATAGCGATCACATGCTGCATTTCCGAAGGGACATCATTCACAAGAAGAACACGCGCTCCGCGGAGTAGCGTCTGAAGTCGCGCAGCTCTCCGAGAAACTTGGTCTCGTCCCTGCTGGGTGCTGACATGATCGCTCGCGGGAATGCTCTCAAGTTCTTTTTTGACTTTCCTTGTGATTAGAAAGCGTCCCAATGAGGAAGCTATCTTGAAGGCCAAGTCGTCCGGCGTGGTGAAAGTGTCGCGGACGAAGGTGGTGGAAATTCTCTGTTTGAATAGCTTCAATTTGGATTGTCCCGGATCTGGTTCGATGAACTTCGGAGACCAAGGAAAATCGTCATCAACCAAGAAACAGAATGTCGGCTTCTGGTGTTCCTGCGCGAAGTCGAATTCCTGTTCTGTGATGGAAATGGAAGATCCTTTCGGCACATATCCATACCTATGAGCGTAGATGCCTAGAAACGCATCGGCGGCGTCGATCTCTTCAAGGGAAACACCCGTCGCGTCACCGGGGCGAGCGCCGAACACCTCCATTCGGACGCCGTGCTGACCGAGGCGCTCTATCGCTTGAGCCGCCTTAGCGCGATGTTCCCGAAGATCGTCGTAAGTCGAGCTTAGAAAGACTTTCATTGGTGCGAGTCGCCTAACGAGACAGAGATAAGCCACGGCAGGGTGTCGTGGCAAACATTCCTGAAGTTGTATCGCAATGGGGCCGTTGGCTTCATCGGCTGGTTAGGCATCCTCTCACTCTTCGCCGTCATAATAATCTGCCTCAACCATCCGAAAACTCTTGCGCTGTGGCTTCGTGAACCATTTGCCGCTGTCGGGATAATGGACGACATCGGCAAGCGCGTGGTCAGCGATGACATAATAAAGCAAGTCATCAGTCCCGACGTTCCGAAGCTGGTGCGCCTCCTCCGGCGGATGGACGAATACATCGCCAACGCCAACGGCTACTGTCTCGCCTGAAGTCCGCACCTCACCTTTGCCAGAAATAATGACGTAAAGCTCCCACTGAGCCGAGTGCGAATGAAATGGCCAAGCGGCTCGATTGGGTGGAACTCTAACTAACTCCAAGTCAAACGGATGACCACCGCCAAAAACCCCGACATCCTTCAAACCACCGAGTGCCAAAGAAATGTGCTTCCTGAATACTGAGAAAGCGCCTTTGGGCGAATGCTGCGCTGCCTCCGAAACTTGTGAAATGTTAATCTTTCTCATGGCGCTCACGATGCCTAACGAGAAAAAGATAAGCCACGGCAGGGTGCGGTGGCAAACACGCTGAGTCGCTCCCGCAATGGGGCGGTTGGCTTCATCGTGTGGTTAGATGGATCCGGCGAAATGTGACTCGATTTGACTTACAGGAATCACCGTCGCGAGTGCAAACTGTTGACGGCTTCAACGGGTGTTTTCAGGGCTGTTGGCGACAAGATAAGATGTATGTGATCCACGGCGGGCACGACCGTAACGGCCGGATCTCTTCCCGCCTGCTTCAAGACTTCCACGAATCGGTCAGGGTAATAGACCTCGTCGTTCTCACCGATTAGGACGCGGAAAGGTTGATGCATGTTGCGGAGGTCCGCCAAATAGTCTCTTTGCGGTCCAAAGTTCATCGTCAGAGCGTATGAATATTCCGGAGTCAAGATAGCTTTGGCATTTTCGCTGATCGCGAAACGAAGAACGGGGAGAGAATTGAAAGTGCGGATACCGAATCCGTTCAGGGTCGCGATCGCGATGATGCGCGGCAAACCGACACTTGCCCAGCCGCCGCTACCCGGACGCGTCGTCGGTGCATCTGGACTCAGAAAAGGAGCGAGGAAGAGATAGCTTTGGAAAAGCTTCTGTTGGTTGCTGCCTGCGAACCGTATCGCAAAACCGCCGCCAGACGAGAAGCCTGCAAGCGTCACGGGCTGCGCGGGCGAAACAGCATGCACGAAATCGGCTAGGTCGTCTTCGAGCTGTCCGATATAGGCGATCTGGCCCTTGCGACCCGAACCACCGTGGCCACGAATGTCCAAAGCATAAACTGGATATCCCGCGGCGCTGAGTGTTTTGGCCATCGGGTGCATGCTGGAACTGGTCGCCGATGAACCGTGAACGAGCACCACGCTGCCCTCACCCGGAGTCGCCGCTGTCGATGGGTAATATCGGTATGCCAATTGCGTTCTGTCCCGCGCAGTAAACTTGGCGACGGGCGGCAAATCGGAAAAATCCACGGAGCTAAATGGGTCATTGATGCTGGCCATAGTCCGCGGCGCTCTAGGGCCACCGAAAATGATGGCGCCAGCGAAAACTGCGACCAACAGGCCTAAGCAAATAAGCAGGATGCGCTTCACGGCATCTAACGAGAATTAGACTGCAACCTGCAATCTATTTCTGCCTCCATCGAGGTAGGTTGCCGGAACA
>DATFRK010000725.1:0-2978 GCA_035263325.1 Pyrinomonadaceae bacterium
GCTTCTGGTCGTCCACATCCGTGCATGTACCCACCCACTCGCGCACGCTGCCGTCCACGTTCAGCAGCGGCGTGGCCTTGGTCATTACGTAACGCCACTGTTGCGTTGGTGCATGCCAGCACCGACCCTCAAACTGATAGAGCGAGCGGCTTGCGCAAGTCTCGTTCCAAATTTCTTTGACTCGCTGACGGTCGTCAGGGTGAACAGCATTGACCCAGCCGAAGCTACGATGTTCTTCCCACGTTTGGCCGGTGTAAGCTTCCCAGGCTGGTTGCGGTGTGACGAAGCCGCCCGTCGCATCGGCGACCCACGGTACGTCGGTGATCACCGAAACCAGCGAGCGGAAACGCTCTTCACTTTGGCGCACGCTTTCTTCCGCTTCGTTACGCTCGGCGATTTCCCGCTCTAGGAGTTTGACGGTCTGCCTAACTTCAGCATCGCTTGTCTGCAAAGTCTCCGCCATCAGATTCACAGACTGCGCCAACATACCAAGCTCGTCACTCGTGCTGATGGATAAGCGAGTATCAAGCCTACCTTCACCAATGTCCTTCGCGGCCCGCGTGACAGTTAGAATGCGACGGCTGAAATTCGCCGCGAGAACGAACGCCAGAACAAAAGCGATACCAAAAGCAAGGGCAGTGACATAGAGACCTGATCTGGTGGTCTCGCGAACCACTTCATTGATCCCTTGCAGCGAAAAACCCACGTTAAGGTATCCGACTCGGGTACGATCAGGCATAAACACCGGCCCACCTACTTTGAGCAGCCCTGGCTCGACCTTCGATATCCAACCGTTTGCCCGTAACAACCCTACGCTAAACGGATCGGTAAGTTTCTTATCGCGCAGGAGATTTGCCGAGGTACCATCGGAGAGAACAGCCCCTTCCAAATCCATGATCAGCGTGTAAATTATATCTGAGTTCAGCCGAGAGCTTTCTAAGCGATGGCGCAGGGAAAAGAGATCAAGAAAATAGATATCATTGACGACAGCCCCGGCGATGAGTGCTGCAGTTTTCCGTGCGTCATCCTCAAAGTCTGCCAGCATCCGGCGCTGTCCAAGAAAGAGTGAATGGAGCGAGATGCTCCCTCCCACGAGCAGGACAATAGAAAAAGTAAAAAGAACCAGTTTGAGGCGGATATTGAACTTCATCTGATTCTTACCTCTGCTTCGACAAATTTCCGGGCCTTCAGTAATTGCACCATGGAGGGGCCGGGTAACTGGTCAAACTTTGTTGTCTCCTCAAACTCCTTTAGCGCGCTCCTGCCTTCCTGTGACTGATCCATTTCTATCAAGATCTTCTTAATTCTAGTCACAAGCTTAGGAGCGAGATCGGCGCGGCAGCTAACCAAATGACGTGGAAAAGAAGACGTAGTATAGATCACTTTCAAGCTATCCGGGTATCGTTGCGTCT
Source organism: Pyrinomonadaceae bacterium (assembly GCA_035263325.1). Taxonomy (GTDB): domain Bacteria; phylum Acidobacteriota; class Blastocatellia; order Pyrinomonadales; family Pyrinomonadaceae; genus PSRF01. Next base: position 1,413 of record DATFRK010000725.1, read on the forward strand.
CCCCCTCGTACGTGTGATCATCTGTAGCTCCGGCGGTCACCTTCCCTCTAAGAACCCATACGATGGTGTTTTCATCAGCAAGACTAAACACATAGCCGATTTCCTCCCGATTGACGGGCTGCGTGGGGTCTGGCTTGGGAACCAGTTTGAACCCCTCTTGGGCCAAAGCCATCTTCGGCATAAGGTAACCTGTTGACGAAAAAGGGTCCTGAAAGGCAAGGATGTTACCCTTTAAGTCCTCTAACCGGTGCAGGTTACTATCTGTTTTTGCAAAGATGACTGAGCGATACTCCGCCCGCCCTCTCTTCCATCTCCGTAAGAGGAACTTACTTCCGGAAAGGAGACTGACCGCGACTGAAGGGAGCGGGCTGTCAATGTAGACATCCACCTTCCCTTCTCTTAAAAGCGTAGCCATCTGAGAAACGTCTTTGACCACGACAATTCTCGTCTCATTGATTCCTTCGGGCTGCAAGTGTCTTCCGACATAATTGGCAAGGGGTAAAAACCTTTTGATCTCCGCCGCCGCTTCGCGATGTATAGAACCTATAATAACCGGCTCAGCCGACGCGAAATGGGGAGAAATGAAACTGGCAATCAGCAATGAAGCTGTTGCACGGAACCTAAACGACTGCAACATCGCGACTTCTCCTTGTCCGAAACTTAATCAGGGCGAATCAAATAGGCGACTAGCATCAGTTAAAGCGAGGTTCGACACGAGGTAGATGGTCCGAAATTCGAAGACTCTTATCCCTCAGGCTGAAGCGACCTTCGTATACTTTCACACTATTGTTTTCGACAAACACGGTGACAGGACCCTTGGAGCCGATTGCAAGAACTAGCCGATTGCAAGAAACAAAAAGGCCAGCGCACCTTGGCACTAGTTCACCAGGGCAGCTGGCCTTAAACTCTTCTGTACATATCCCCCTCCGAGGAACAGTTTGCGTTCCTCCAGTTTGGCCTCAGATCATGCCAGAAGCCTGCTCTATGATGGGGGAGGCCCAGTTACGCGGCGACAAATATCACATGGACAGAGTCTGTCAATGAATTTTATTTTCAAGACTTAGTTTGATCGCGATTAGTTTCCCACCCGTAACGGTTTTCCATTCCCCCCTTTAGCCATCTGCGAAATCGAACTTGACCGACACGAGGATTATTAATCCTCGTAGCGCGTCTAACCGCCAGAGAACACACGACAATGGGAATTGGGGTCAATATCAAAAATCGGAAAAAGTCTGGGAAGATTGCGGAAAGCGCAGATGACCCAGCCCTAGTGAAAAAATGACGACGATGCAAACCATCTCAAGATTCCTTGCGTTTATTCTCTGGTGTATCTACCAGCTTGCCGGTTGGCTCTCCCTCCTGGGCTTCCTTGAATTCAAGATGCTTCTCTGATGCAATAATATCGTTATGGCAACCCTGCGTGATATGCTTTACGAAAACGTTAGGGAGGGCGAGCTTTACGAGAAGCTCGACGATAAGCGCATCCGCTGTTTTGCCTGTGGCCATTGCTGTCCCATCCCGGACGGACGGCCTGGGGTTTGTCAGGTCCGATTCAACCGGGCCGGC
>DATFRK010000726.1:0-3845 GCA_035263325.1 Pyrinomonadaceae bacterium
CGTGATGTTGTGTGGCCCCAGACCGTGCATGAGTTCGTGACAGAGGATATGAGTGAAGAATGAGTCGAAGGAAAGTGACGATTGTTGCCCCGGATCCAGGACCACTTTGGAGATAGGAATGAGCGTCTTGTTGAACTTTGCGTCCTGCACGTTCTTCAACATCACTCTCTTTGAGCCTTTTTCCTTCACTACGCGCTCATCATTCGGCAGGTTGTAGGCTGCCGTTTGCACACCGCTGTTGCCCTCGCCTGAGCTGAACACTTCGTTAACCACTCTGATTGGTGAAGCGGCGCCGAGCTTTGGATTGCGATAACGCGCTTCCAGCGGCAGGTTATCCTCCAGCTCCTGCAGATGCGCGCTGAACTTTGCGAGCTTAGCGGTTTCTGCATCGTCACGTAGATTGACATAAGCTTCAAAGGCGGCTTTGTAACTGAAAAGTTCGTCTTCGTACGTTTCATATGGTCCAATCGTGAGATCAATTGGAGCATCCAGGTCCATCCACGCGACGTCACTGTCGTAGTAATCGTTCGACGCAAACGCTGCGGCGCGCTTGTTGAGAAAACTCTTGAGCGTGTCGTTGGTGGTCAGGGCCGCGGCTTCACGCAGTAGTTTCGCTGCCGGCTCGAGATACTCACGATACGCTTCGCTGTAGGGCACACTGGTCAATTTGCGGTCAGGGCCACGCTTAATCACGTAGAAAAAACCCGTGGCTTTTTGCTTCTCAGCTTCAGGGAGTGTCTGTACCCAGGAATTGAATTCATCCTTCGACATGTCATCAGGATAGTAATTCGCGTTGGCGGGCTTCTCCCGAGGCACACCTGCAACAAAGGGCTCATTATTATCGATGCGCGACCATGGGCCATCATTGATGTAGAAATAGTGAAGACGCTCGTGACCCAGGGCGGTCTGGTCGACCTTAAGTTTCTTTTCGAGCGGATCGTTCCCACTCCACACCTGGCGCAGGAACAAGGGATCGAGCAGTTTCGCTGCTGCAATAATCTTCTGCAGCGCCTGTTGATCCTTTGCCGACAGGGCCTTGACGTCGGCCGTCAGTTCAGTGGGCGCGAAGCGGGCTATTTTGGCCGCAAGTTGTTTATCGTCGGACATTTGTTTGTCTTGTCGCAGCACCAGCGCACTCAATAATCCCGGTACCAACAGTAGGAGCAGCAATCTTTTCAAAGCGATCATAGTGGGTCTCAGCACCTCAGGTCGAAGTGCTTTGATGTTAGCGATTGTTACGGAGATCTCAAAGTGGCGGCAGCAGGAATATCTGACTAGCCGTACAGGAAAAGCCGGGCAGCACCGGAGTTGAGAGGTCGTCTCCAGCTTGCAAGGTAGCAAATAGTTCCAACGAGTCGCCTTCCAAGCGGTAAACTTCTATTGCCTGCCGGTCGCGATCGATCAACCAACATTCAAGCACGCCGTGTTTCCCGTAAAGTCGGCGTTTTGCCATGCGGTCTCGGCGCACATTCTCAGCACCCGGTGACAGTATTTCGATGACGAGATCTGGGGCGCTGGTTAAACGCTCGCCGGACACAATGCGTTTGGACTTCGCGTGGGTGAAGAACACGATATCCGGAATGACTCCGTTGTACTCGTTGAGGATAAGACCGATGGTGGAGACAATGACCCCAATCGGGTTACGATCCAGGTAATTACGAATCAAATGGACGATATTGTCAGACACGATCTGATGGGTGAGGCCAGGCGCGCACGACACGAAAAGTTCTCCTTCAATAATCTCGTAGCGATTACCATCATCTGGCATTGCCTCGAGATCGGCGATAGTCATGAGAGGTCCTATCCTGGTGGTCATAAAACTCCAGTGTTTGTGAGTTAGGGGAGTTTACCACACTCTAGTCACGCAGGGTCTTCTCAGACACCTAATCTCTGCGCCACCTCTGATGCGTCTCTGCGACTCGGCGGTAGCGTTGAAGTGAAAAATGAACTCTACCGCAGAGACGCGGTGACGCGGAGGTGGGCGCGGAGAGTTTCTACGATGTCGCTGAGACGCTGAGGTTGGAGAGGCGATTCTGAGACACACTATAAGTTTTGCCGGCTCTTCAAGATCTTCACAAAGGAGGCGGAACGCAACTCTGGCAGGGTCAGGCCTGACAGTTCCAACGCCTCCTCCTCGGTAATGGCGCCGCAATTGATGGCCCGCAGGAAGTAGTTGAGCAGCCCTTGCCCGGTCGCTGCATCGTCAAACACATCACCAACCAGCGTCGCCTTCGCCGCTTTCTCAACGAAGTTCTTCAACCGCTCAGACGCAGCCTGCAAACTCTCCAGAAAGAACGCATAGACCGCGGCATAACGCGTCGGCAGTTGCGCGGGATGCAAATCCCAACCCTGGTAAAAGCCGGTCATCAACGAGTGCTGCACATGATCGTAGTGCAGCTTCCAGGCCCGCTGCACAACTGCGCGATTCTCTTCGATCTGCTTCTGCGTTAGTGGTGGTCCACCTTCAACAAAACGATTGGGCGCCACCGGCATAATGTTCGTAGCTCCATCTGAGAGCCAGATTCCCGTGCCGGCAAAGGAAACCTGCATCATGTTCTTCGCGAAGTCGCAGGCCGGATGGAGCATATGTTGATGCGCCGCAGTGATGTTGCAGCCGGCAGTGTAGTCATACGTACCAAAGTGGGCGGCGACACAACGGCCGTTGGCAGCGGCGAGCAGCAACGGCAAGTTGATTTGGCCCTGGTGATTGATGATCGACTGCGTAGTCTCGATCATCATTTCAAACTTCAAGGTGCCCTTGGTTAAACCAGACGCTTCCTCGAGCCGGCCGAGTAAAACTGCCAGGGCTGCGACCTGTTCCGGAATGGTTATTTTCGGCAGGGTGATGACGAAGTTGTCCGGTAGCTGGCCCACAGTCAACTCGGCCAGCGTGGAAACAAAAATCTCCAAGGTTCTAAAGCTGCGGGCGCGCAGCTCCTCATTGAACGGCTTGATTCGAATACCGATGAACGGCGGCAGAGTGCCGTTCCTGCCTCCTTCGGCAACTTCGGCGGCAGCTGTAACTGCGTGCGCATCTTCCTCCTCGTCTGGACGATTTCCGTAACCGTCTTCGAAGTCGATGCGAAAGTCTTCAACCGGCTCATGGCGCAGTTTTTCCACTACTCTTTTGTATATGGTGTGGGCCAGCCAAAGCGGATTGTTCTCTGCCGGATCCCCGGCAGTGTTTGTTTCCCTCGCGTTAAGAAGATCCCTGGCCTCGTCGACTGAGTCAGGCAATTCACTGGCCCCGGGAAGATCGAGGGCCCGGGCGAAGACAATGAAGTCAGGAGCAAACTGATCCAATGAGCGACGGGCCAGCGCCCCTAGTCGCTGGGCGGAATCAGATTTGAAAAGATGAGCGCCGCCGTACACTGTATGTACTGGCTGTCGTCGCCCGGTCTCACCGAGGTAGTTTCGGGAAAACTTTTCGTTAGCCTGGGCCAGGTTTAGGGTAATGTCGCGCAGAGACTCTTGCGGCAAAGTTGCTTTCATCTTCTTGCCCCTCGCCTATGAAATGGAAGAAAGGACTGTAGTACAGAAGAGGTAAAGAGGGAAGCGTTTGAGTTTCGCTCCCCTGGAAAGGCACTCGAGGAAGTTTCCGTTCGCGCGGACTTTCTATCGCGTTCAGAAACTTATCTCGCCCATGCGACCACTGCGGTAGTCTTCCACCGCCTGATAAATCTCTTCCCTGGTGTTCATCACAAATGGACCATAGCGAGCCACGGGCTCACGCAGTGGCACACCAGCTATTAACAAAACCTCGAGCGGGCCTTCAGCCGTATTCTGGATTCGCACCGAGTCACCATCCTGGCCAAACATCACCATCTGCCCTCTCGTCGCTGTCT
>DATFRK010000727.1:0-2938 GCA_035263325.1 Pyrinomonadaceae bacterium
GAGTTTTCGTAGTCGTAAAGGTTATTGAAAACAAAGATATTCTTTGAGTGATCGGAGGGAGAATTTGTCTCCAGGTCAAATCCACATACGCCCCCGCCAAACCGCGGCTCATGATGGCCCAGTCTGAAACCATAGTTTTCCATCACGTAGACATTCTCTGAATTCACCGCGGCGATATTGGCTGCCGCGACGCCGCTCGTGACGTTGTGCCAGGTGAGGCCATCATTCGAGAAGTTATTCTTCTGGAGCGCTACGCCCCCAAATGAAATTCCGATCGAACCCGTATCTTCCAGGTAGTTGTTCTGCGCGGTGCAGTGGCTGCAGTTGCCGAATTGAATCGTCGACCTGACTCCGCCATCGTAGATTTGTTGTCTTCCCTTGATATGAAAACCGATGACCGCAACATTGTTCGACTTTTCCATGTGTGAGCAGCAGGAATCGCCGAGCGCCTGAAACACTATGATCGCCGGCATCGGACCGTTGTTATAGGTTGGTTCAAGAATCGTAGTACCAGTGCCCGCTAATTGTGCTGGGGACAATCGCTGAACTGCCTGCAAATAAGGATCGTTTGGGTTGCGACCGTTGCCATTTTTAAAGTAGTCAAGTAGAGCTTGCGGCACCTTCCAGGTACCCTGGACCAACACATTGTCGCCAACCAGGAAACAACCGTAATCCGTAAGCCCCGTTAGATCGCAAGCATAGGTCGAGTTGTCAAAAACAGTGTGATGTTTCAGCGTTACCTGGGATTTGATTGAGCCACCACCCTCAATTGAAATCCTCCCGCCGCCCAGTCTGGTCAGTTCCTCGTTAGCTGCATTGATCACGACACCAAGATCTTGGCTGCCGGCGGCTCGCTGACGAGCCAGGGCCAGTTTTTGAGTTGAGTCGGTGATCACGGCCACGGGCTTCCCGCTCCTGGCCGCGTCACTAATTGTGGTCCTGTTCAGCGAGACCGTAATAGTTGGGCCACTTTCCTGACGAGGTAGATATGACGCCGGATCAATGCTGGGTGTGGGAAAAGGTGTAGGCGCCTGCGCTGGGGCGGTCAAAAGACTCGTCAGGTCAGATTCTGAAGGTGTGTCCGGCCCACTCGCAGTAGCGACAAAAGTTAGGCTCAAGAGTGTAACCATTAGAATTTCCAACATTTAAACCTCCCCTCGGCTAAGAATCATTTGCCTTAGTTCAAGTTGCCAACGGCCTCCAATTCCGAACCGCAACCGGACTTGTAGTAGAAACAGTGACACGCGTGTAGGAGTGTCAGGGACACAAGAATCCAAGTTAGCACGATATTCAATACCTCGACTCCACGATACCTTGTCACCTGAGCGTGATTCAGCGCAAAGCAGTGCTTGCGGTAAGGCAGACTGGGGCGAGCTGCATGTCGCAGGTAGCGCTGGATCTCGTTCGGAGGCGCGGAGCTGGGGGCGAACCTTATTTTCCACGCCTCCTTTTTCTCTCTTTTCAGCATGGACGCGGATCAGGTACAGCTCAGCTCGTCAGTCTCCATCATTCCCTTCTGCGTTTCCCCATTGCCTTCCAGCCGGTTCCACTTTCGTCGGTATCTTAACTACAGATGAACCCGGCTGAAACCAGGATCCTGGTCGTTAATGACATTGCCGATCAACTCGAACTGCTGCGTGTCTTGTTGATGCAGTCCGGCTACCGGGTCTTAACTGCCGTTGATGGGCTCGAAGCTCTCGAAATCGCTCAATCTGTCCGTCCCGATCTAATCATCTCCGATGTCTCAATGCCTCGTCTTGACGGCATCGAGTTATGCCGTAGGGTTCGTCAACAACCCGCGCTCAGATTGGTCCCCTTGCTCCTCGTTAGCGCTAACCACAGAGATAGCGCTCCCGCCGCGTCCGGATTGAAAGCGGGTGCTGATGATTATCTTGAATCTCCTTACGATCCAGATCGCCTGGTCGCCAAGGTGGCGCGACTATTGGAGCAAAAGCGATTAGAGGAGAAACTGAGTATTACCAATGAAGAGTTGCGCGCGCTCGCCGCTAAGCTCCAATCCGTACGCGAGGAAGAAAGCATCAGGATCGCTCGTGAGATTCATGATGCCCTGGGTGGGGCGCTCACGGCTTTGAAAATGGATCTTGCCTCTTTGAGTAGGAGCCTATCGGAGTCTGGCGATAAACGGATTGCTCAAAAAGTCGAAGCGATGTCTGACTTCGTTGATGAGACAGTCCATAAGGTCAGGACAATCGCCACCGAACTAAGACCGTCGGTCCTCGATGATCTCGGTCTGGTTGCGGCGATTGAGTGGCAGGCAAAAGAGTTTCAAAAGCGCAGCGGTATCGAGGTCAGCACTACCAGTGACCAGGAAGAAGTTATCTTAACGGCAGATAAGTCGACTGCTGTGTTTCGTATCTTCCAGGAGATCTTGACCAACGTCGTGCGGCACGCGCAGGCAACCAGGCTGGAGGTCGTTATCGAGGTCAAAGGCAATAACTTTATCCTGAGAGTTTCGGATGACGGCATCGGCATCAGTGAAATTGAGATTTACGACCCTCAATCACTGGGACTGCTCGGTATGCGTGAGCGGGCCCTTATCTGCGGCGGGCAAGTGGAAATCAATGGATTAAAGGGAGAGGGCACGAACGTGGTGGTTAGCGTCCCCATCGAATAATCAATGAAGGCTCTGATTGCAGACGATCATGCGATTGTGCGACGCGGTCTGAAACAGATCTTACTTGAGGGATATCCGTCGGCCACCATCGCCGAGGCTGAGAATGGCCTGGATACTCTTACCCTCGCCCGCGAACAAGACTGGGACATCGTTGTGCTCGATATTTCCATGCCTGGTAAGAGTGGCCTGGAAGTCTTGAAAGAACTGAGGCAAATACAACCGAAGACTCCGGTCCTCATTCTCACTGCGCACCCCGAAGAACAATACGCCATTAGAGTCTTAAGAGCCGGTGCAGCGGGTTAT
>DATFRK010000728.1:0-11647 GCA_035263325.1 Pyrinomonadaceae bacterium
GGAGCCGGACGGAGCACAATCTCGGATGGCCGTGGAGAATACAGGTTCACTGAAGTAGAAGCTGGGATCTATAACCTGAACATCCAGGCGCCCGGCTTTAGCCCCAGCGACGTGACCAACATCTCCTTGCGCGAGAATGAAGAGAATCGAATTGATCAAACCTTGAGTATTGCTGCAGTGCGACAAGAGGAAGGCACGGTCACGACAAGAGAAGTCATAGTGGGCGGTGGCGCCGTGGTTTTGCCCACTGAGCCTTTGGTTAAAGCGGCAAACGAGGATGATCTGGAAGCGCTCTCGCAAGCACTGGTTTCGGCCTCGAATCCTGACATCCGCGATCGAGCAACTGACCTGACGGCACTAGAATGCGCCGTGCGCAACGCGAACCAAGAGATGGTCCACACGCTGCTTTGGGCCAAGGCCGACGTCAATCTGAAAGACCGTAGCGGTCAGACTGTGTTGATGATGCTGGGAGAGAAGGCCACCAGCGATCTCGTCTGGGATCTCCTGAATGCGGGCGCGAAGATCAACGCGCGCGACGACGAAGGAGACTCGGCGCTGATCGAAGCCGCGCGAGTAAACAATCTCGATGTACTCAAGACACTGCTCGACGCCGGCGCCAAGGTCAACATCAGTAACAACGAGGGTCGCACGGCCCTGATGGCGGCAGCGGACGAGGGCCTGGTCAACAATGTGAAGGCGTTGTTGCAGGCTGGCGCAGACCTGGACGCCAGGGATAAGAAAGGCAAGAACGCGTTGAGCTACGCCAAGGAAAACGATAGTGCGGCAGTGGTTCGCCTGTTGAAATCATACGGCGCTGTGGAAGTGGATCTTCCGACAGACAAGTAGTGGGCGGGAATGTACCAATAGCTGACAAAAGGCGCCGCCAGCAGGCGACTTGTGCTAATCTAGGCCGCAAAGCAACAGACATCTTCAGGAGGATCTCGATGGCAGACGAAAAGGATCAGTGTCAAAACCCTGTGTGTACCTGCAAACCCCAGCCGGGCGGCAAATACTGCAGTGCTTCTTGCGAAGGCGCCGGTAAGACAATCGAACTCGATTGCGACTGCGGCCATGAGGAGTGTGCGGGCAACTTCTAACGCGTTAACAATCTAAACAGGTTTGTGAAGAGGCGCTGGCGCGCCTCTTTTCTATTCTGCGGCGAGCCCGAGAAACTTAGCAGCGAGTTTTGGTCCCGTTCCTTCGTCCTCGTGCTTGAAGAAGACAAACGTGGTTTTCCAGACTTGCGCTCGCATCTTTTCGAGCCATTCAGCCAGATCATCATCCGTATAGCTGACGCGGCGTAGACGCATGTAGCCCCAGTCTGCGGTCTTGTCGATGTGATTCGCCGGCAGGTCGTCGGTGTCGGAAACAACCAGGGCGCGATTATGACGGCGCAATAGGTCCAACACGTCGTCGTCAAACCAGGTTGGATGGCGAAATTCAAAGGCGGCCGGCGCTGTGGTGGGGAGTTCGCCTAGAAAAGCTTCCAGGCGCTCAAGATCCTTTTTCATGTTGGGTGGTAGCTGGAATAGCACGACACCCAGCCGATCTTCGAGTGCTGACACCGTCTCCAACATATACTTCGTCTCACCACCCGCCTCTTTCAATCTCTTAAAGTGAGTGATCCGTTGCGAGGCCTTGACCGAGAAACGAAAGCTGTCGGGCACCTGACTTTTCCAACTCTCCACCATTGCCGCCTGCGGCATGCGATAGAAAGTGTTGTTGAGTTCCACAGCGGGCAGGCGAGTACCGTAGTATTGCAGCATATCCTTAGCCGCAAGTTTTTCCGGATAGAAGTTTCCCTTCCATTCTTTATAACTGTAGCCGCTGGTGCCAACGTAGAGAGTCATCTTTGGAGTGTGGCGACTCGTCGCCGCTTTGGGATCGGAATGTTATTGAAGTCTTAGTTCTTAAGCGGCGACGAGTCGCCGCACTCCAAAATTAAGGCGTCATCTTGATCAGAATGTTGGTCTTGTCATTTTCAACCACCAACGTGGCGGTCGTGTTCTGATTCTTCAGCACCACACTGCCAGTCGTGAGCCGGATAACCTTTGACGGCTTCAAGTTTGCTTGATACCAACCCTCAACCTGGCTCAACGAATCCGCCGTTTCCAAAGTCATCGCGCGAGCGCCATCGTCGTATTTCATATCAACCAGTGTTTTTGACCCGGGGTAAACCAGGGCGGCGCTCGAACGGATTCGGCTGTTGCTTCTAAAGTTAATGATCAAAGTAGCGCAAAGAATGCAGGCCACCGCAATCACGGTGATCAGACCGGCGACTATCGCACGCCGGTGCGACTTCGCTGCCACCACCGGCTGTGACCTAACGTCCAAACCTCGATCACCGGTAGGCCGAGGATCCAATCGTTGCGTGGTCACCGAGTCGTTACCAGCAAGCAGTGTGGTTTGTGCCTCAGACTCGTCTTCGCTAGCGTGATTGATCGGCGCACCACACTGCCGGCAGAAGCTCGTTCCGGGCGTCAGTTCGGCACTACAAGTTCGACATTTAGGATTCATTATGGTGTACCAGGAAACAATGGCTAGCAATCCTGCTGCTAACCTGTTGTCGCGTCAAGCAATTCTGTGGTACACAGGCACGCAACGCAAGGCTTATCAATCCTGTTAGTCTAATCGGTGAGGACTCGTGTCAAGTGGTGTAACGAATATTGAATCTGTTCTAAGTGAAGATCGCGTTTTTGCTCCACCGGCAGCATTGTCGCAAAACGCCGCGGTGAAATCGCTGGCAGAGCTACAGCAACTGAGTGCTGAAGCTGCCGCAGATCCAGAGAGCTTTTGGGCCAACCGGGCCGAAGAGGAACTCCATTGGTTTGCGAAATGGAATACAGTGCTCAAATGGACCGCTCCGCACGCGGAATGGTTCGTTGGTGGCAAGATCAACCTTGCCTATAACTGCTTAGACCGGCACCTGACTACCTGGCGGCGAAATAAAGCAGCGCTAATCTGGGAAGGCGAACCCGGTGACTCACGTACGCTCACTTATCAACAACTCCATACCGAAGTCTGCAAATTTGCCAACGTACTGAAGTACGCGGGAGTAGAGCGGGGGGACCGAGTGGCGCTCTACATGCCACTCATCCCCGAACTAGCGATCTCGATGCTCGCCTGTGCCCGGATCGGCGCCACACACTCAGTCGTGTTTGGCGGTTTCTCCAGTACGGCACTGATTGACCGCATCAACGACGCGGCGTGCAAACTGGTAGTTACCGCGGATGGTGGTTGGCGTCGTGGTAGTGAAGTAAAGCTTAAGCCGGCGGTCGACGAAGCGTTGAAACAGACGCCATCAGTTAAGGCTTGTATCGTGGTCCGTCGCACCGGTTCGCCGCAGCACATGGAGCCGGGTCGTGATTTTTGGTGGCACGAATTGATGGAAACTGTGGACGCCGAGTGCACGGCCGAAGAACTCGACAGCGAGCACCCTCTGTTCATTCTGTACACCTCGGGAACAACGGGAAAACCCAAAGGCATTCTCCACACCACCGCGGGATATCTCTTACAGGCGCATCTAACCACCAAGTGGGTCTTTGATATCAAGGATGAAGACCTCTACTGGTGTACTGCCGACATTGGCTGGGTGACCGGACATAGTTATGTCGTTTATGGTCCACTCTCTAACGGGGCTACGGCCTTGATGTACGAAGGGGCTCCCAATTTCCCGGAACCGGATCGTTTCTGGAGCATCATTGAGCGACACCGGGTCAACATTCTCTACACGGCCCCGACCGCCATCAGGGCCTTCATCAAATGGGGCGAACGTTGGCCCTTGAAACATGATCTGTCCAGTTTGCGTTTACTCGGCACCGTAGGTGAGCCAATTAATCCTGAGGCTTGGATGTGGTATCGCGAAGTAATTGGCAAAGGTCGGTGCCCGATTGTCGACACGTGGTGGCAAACTGAGACCGGCGCGATCATGATCACACCGCTTCCCGGCGCCACTCCCACTAAGCCAGGTTCTGGTACTTTTCCTTTCCCCGGGATCGAGGCGGATATTATGACCCGGGACGGAAAGTCAGTTGGACCAAACCAGGGCGGCTACCTGGTTATCAAGCGGCCGTGGCCCTCAATGTTGCGGACCATCTGGGGCGATGACGACCGTTATCGGGAACAGTACTGGTCGCAGATCGAGGGGATCTATTTCGCCGGAGACGGGGCGCGACGAGATAAAGACGGTTACTTCTGGATCATGGGTAGGATCGACGACGTGATAAACGTCAGTGGTCATCGCCTAGGTACTGCGGAAGTGGAGAGCGCGCTTGTTTCTCATGAAGCGGTGGCGGAAGCGGCGGTGGTCGCGAGACCTGATGATTTGAAGGGCTCAGCAATTGTCGCCTTTGTCACCCTCGAGGGTTCGCATAGTCCCTCAGATAAGTTGAACCAGGAACTACGGGCGCATGTGGCCAAGGAAATTGGAGCGCTGGCCCGTCCTGACGAGATCAGATTTACCGATGCATTGCCGAAGACAAGGTCGGGAAAAATTATGCGACGGCTCTTACGTGAGATAGCCACCAGTGGTTCAGTGGTAGGAGACGTTACCACGCTCGAAGACTTCTCAGTACTGGAGAAGTTAAGGGCAGATGAGGAATGACACTTTATCGGTTGGAGGTTTTGCTATGACGCGCCACATGGAAATCGAACACAGATCAGGGCCGCGTTACCTTGCCAGCCTGGAAGTAAAAGCTGAATGGGATGAGCCGAGTGGCACACACATTGTCGCTGAGGGTATTACTGAGAATGTTGGCCCCGAAGGAACGCTGGTTCATTTGCCCCGAAATTTGCCGGACGTAGGAAGTCGCGTCCGCCTCGAAGTCCTGGGAGAATCGGGCGAGCGCTTGCAAGTGGTCGCCGAAGTATTGCGTATTGAACGAAACCCTGGACACCCGTTGGCAGCCTTGCAACTGCTGGGTGAGACAGACGAATGGAAAGGGTTGATTTGGGAACCTGCCGCACCCCGGATAGCTCCACCACCCCCCGCTCCGGACGAAGAAGCAAGCGCGGGAGAAATTGAGGAGGATGACGACGTAAGTCATTGAGATCTTTTCCATGACCACCCCCGACACTAACGAACCGCTTCATCACGAAAGGCGGCGTTATCCAAGGTACTACGTCCAGGCACGCCTGACCTTGGCGATTGAAGATGAAGGCCAAAATGAATCGATTGGCCTGGGAGAACCGGGAGACATAAGTTTAGGCGGGTTGCGAGTCAGAAACCTTCCCGGATGTTCGAATGTAAAAGTTGGCGATAAGCTTGGTTTGCTTCTGCTTGATCCCGATGACGCCTTGTCTTTAAGGGCCGAAGTCGTTCACCATGGAACAGCCGACACCTTTGGAGTCGAGTTCCGCGAACTTACCATCAATGACCAACAAGCAGTGGGAAGTTTGATCGGTAGGCTGCACTCGCGACTTTAACCCGAGCGGTGATCTAAGATCTGACTGACGGACGCGATGCCAAGCAAAGAGGAAGAAGCCAGAGAGGTTGCTGCGGCAGCCACCAAGGTCGCCGTCGAGGTGGCCGGACCGCCTAACCGCGTCGTTCTGCGGATCATCTTCATCATCCTGCTCGTCCTGGCCCTCTTGTGGGTGCTCGCCAAACTCACGGGGATCATCCTCCTGTTAGTGCTTTCCATCTTTTTTGCTTACCTGGTTTCGCCACTGGTTGAGTTTCTTAGAAGACCTTTCCGCCTGGGTAAAAGAGATTGGATCATGCCGCGGCCACTGGCGATCTCAGTGGCTTACCTGATCATTCTGGCCGCCATCTTCGTCGCTATTTATGTGGTGTTGCCCAGCCTCGGTAGCCAGTTCCCGGAATTCGCTGAACAGGCCAAGGGCTATTGGAAAACGCTGGGCGAGAAGACGCATCAGTTCAATGAGTATATTCGCGGGCACCGCATACCAGATCCAATCGTCAACGCGGTGGACAATGCAGTGCCACGGCTGGTGGAAAATGTCAGTGGCACTGTCAGCGCTCTTGTTTCTGCAGCGCTTGCTTACGTCATTTACATTCCCTGGCTCATTCTGATTCCCATCCTGGCATTCTTCCTGCTCAAAGATGCGGAGAGTTTTCGTCGTTCAGCACTGCAGATGCTGCCCCGTGGTCGTTGGCGCTGGCGTGGTGACGAATTTTTCCAGGATGTGAATAGCACGTTGGCCGCCTATGTGCGGGCCCAGTTGACTGCCTGTCTCTTTGTCGGCGTGGTTTGTGCCCTGGGATTCACACTGCTGGGCCTGCCGGGACCACTGGTGATGGGGTTCCTCGCTGGTGTGTTTGAGTTTGTTCCCCTGATAGGGCCACTTACTGTAGCGCTGGTCGCCGCCCTGTTGGCCCTACTGCACACTGGTCCATTTAACGCATTCTTTGTGTTGGTTTTTCTGGGAGTGCTGCGAATTGCGCAAGACTATGTGATCTACCCCCGCTTGATTGGCCAGGGTATTCATTTGCATCCCCTGGCGGTGATCTTCGCAATTCTCGCCGGTGCCGAGGTCGCTGGAGTAGCAGGAATTTTTCTGGCGATACCCGTGGTTGCAATCCTGACAGTAAGTTATCGCCACTGGATGGAGCATCGTGGTAGCGAAGGCATCGCTGATTTGCTGGAACCGGCCCCGGGGAGTAGTGAAACGGTGGTGCACGTTACCGCAAAGGACCAAAAACACCCGCTCAAGAACACCACGCCTGAAGACATGGCCCGGGTCCGGCCCGATCTCACCACCGGAGAATTGAAGCTGCCGATCGAAGAATGAAACTTTGGAGTGCGGGGACCTGTCACCGCTTTGGGATCGCGCTACCGCGAAATCTTGATCACAAAGCGGTGACAGGTCCCCGCACTCCAAAGTTATCCCCGCTCCATCAATTCTACAAAACGTCGAAAATGATGCTCCGCGTCGTGTGGACCAGGCGCAGCCTCCGGGTGGTACTGCACGGAGATTATCGGCAGTGTCCGGTGACGCATTCCTTCAACACACTTGTCGTTTAAGTTCACGTGCGTCACTTCAACTTCCGGCGGCAGACTCTCCGCGCGCACGGCAAACCCATGATTGTGCGAGGTGATTTCCACTCCTCTGCCAGAGACTTCCTTGACCGGTTGATTGCCACCGCGATGTCCAAATACCAATTTGAAGGTGTCGCCACCAAAAGCTCGGCCCAGGAGTTGATGACCGAAACAGATGCCAAAGATCGGTATGCCTGTTTTGATTAACGCGCGAATCTCTTCTACTTCTTTATTCATCGACGCCGGATCACCTGGCCCATTCGAGAGAAAAATCCCGTCCGGGTTTAAAGCCAACACATCCGCGGCAGGCGTAGCGGCCGGAACCACCGTGGTGCGGCAGCCGAGTTGGGCCAAAGACCGCAAAGAATTGGTCTTCACGCCAAAGTCGTAACAGACAACGTGGAAACGTTCCTTGCCGACAGCGGGGAAGTCGTATTGAGTTTTCGTGGTGACCGCGCTGGCCAACTCTCGATTTTCCATTGCCGGAGATTGGCGTGCCTTTTCCACTAAGCTCTTTTCAACCAGGTCGACTGTCGAGATGCAGGAGCGCATTGCGCCCTTGTCGCGTATGTGACGCACGAGGGCGCGTGTATCGATACCTTCGATCGCCACAATTTGCCAACGCTTCAGGTAGTCGCTGAGACTCTCCTCGGCGCGCCAGTTGGAAACAATCCGGCTGGCTTCGCGAACCACGAACCCTTCGACCCACGGCCGGCTGGATTCACTGTCTTCGCTGTTGATTCCGTAGTTGCCGATTAGAGGATAGGTCATGCAAACGATCTGACCGGCGTAGGAGGGATCGGTAAGTACTTCCTGGTAGCCGGTCATTGAAGTGTTGAAGACCATTTCGCCGCAAGCTTCGCCTTCCGCGGCCCAGGCGCGACCACGGAACGTACGACCATCTTCGAGGGCTAAAAGAGCCGGTAGTTGAGTAGACATTTTTGATTTTTGATTTTTGACCTTGGTGCTTTGTTCTTTGCAGTCACAAACAAAAAACAAAGCACCAAGCACAAAGTACAACCCTTAAGACGCTTGCGACCGCAGGAATTGCTGGGCCTCGTTCAACCAACGCTTGCCTAAACGATATTTGTAGGCCGGCGCCGTCTTCACCGCCTCAATACAAGCTTGCATCGAACTGGCAGCTTCGCGTCTATGGCCCAACCCGGCGTGAGCCCGACCCATCAAATACAGTCCTTCAGGATCGGATGGCCGTTGCTCAAGAAACTGCTCTAACGCGGTGCGAGCATCTTCAAATTGCTCCGCCGCAACGTAGGTGGCCGCAACCTCCCGCCAAACCTCGTGCAGCGAATGTGCGGGGTTACGCGTTACCACTTGTTCAAAGTTTCCAATCGCGTCCTGATATCTCTTCTGGGAGCGCGCGATACGACCGAGTTGATAATAGGCGTCGATCTCCTCGTGATCGATGCCTATTGCTTTTTCGAATCGCTCACGAGCGGCATCCAGTTCCCCGCGCTGTTGATAGATAAGTCCCAGGTTGTAGTGCGCGGAAGCATCAGCTGGATTCAGCGTAGCCGCCTCAAGATTCTGTTTGAACGCTGCCTTCGCCCGTTGTTGGCCAACGATCTCGGTGAAATACCCGCGTAAGAACAGGAACAACATGAAAATGAGGAAAGGAGAGGCCAGCAATCGCACACTGTTCAAGAGCGAAGAAACCAGGATGGCGGCGAAAGAGGCAATCAACGTTACCGCTATGGCCCGCAGGAAGGAGAAACGAAACGCCTCCTTCACGCCTACTATGGTGCCGATACTAAACAGGATGAGTTTCAATGCGCCCAGGAGGCCCATCGAGAGCGTCACCGGATTCGCCAGTTGTTCCGCCATGGCGGCTTCCAGTTGCGGCGATCCGGCATACATCGCTCGAATCTGTTCCGCCTGTTGCATGGTACTGGTTACGTAAGCTGCCTGGATGCCCGTGAAGTGCAAGAATGCGGCGATCAGAATTGACGCCAGATTGACAGCAGTAAGAACGTACAGAAGAGTGGCGGCGACCGGGGCATACTCTTGGGTAATCACGACTCGGAAGCTGCCTCTGCGTTCGAAGGTGTTGGCAACAAGAGTAAGCAGCGGCACCAGGACCAGCGAGACCTTCACCAACGTACCGGCGCTCTGGTAGAGAAATGAGAACAAAGCCGGCAGCAGACCTTGTGCGCCGGCAAACTTTGCGACGGACAAGCTCCAGGCAACCTGGGTGAGAAACGCCATCAGGGCCATTGGAGCCATCGAGCCCTGGTCGCGCACTTCGCGGATGCCGCGCACCGGCGCGTAAAAAACCATCGATAACAGACGAAACCATCCAATCATAAAAGGAGCAGGAGCCGGGACACTACGGGTTTTCATTCGGAGGCACGTCTTGCAGATCGGGGCTGTAGTTTGGCGCAGGTGGGCCAAGCGTCACGATGTTCTCGTGATGGATCACACTGGCGGCCGACAACGGCCAGTAGCGAAACAGCGCCTTCCCATAAATGTATTTCTTGGGCACCAGGCCCCAAATACGGGAGTCGCTTGAGTTGTCCCGATTGTCGCCCATCACAAAATAGTAGTTTGGTCGCACGTAAGTCGGTGCCTGGCTGCGGTGTGAAACGTTCAGCCGCGGATCGAGATAGTCCTCCTCGAGGTCCCTTCCGTTCACGCGCACAATTCCTTCGTGAACTTCCACCGTATCCCCGGGCAAACCAATTACCCTTTTGATGTAACTCTTTGATGGATCATCGGGAAACCAGAAAACGACAATATCACCGCGATCCAGCTTGGGTGCCCAGCCATACTCGTCGTAGTAGATCAGCTTGTTGACAAAGATCCGCTCGCCATCGTGCAAGCGAGGCAACATCGAGGTTCCTTCCACCTTCACTGGCTGCACGATGAAGACTACGACCAGCGCCGCGATCATCAAGGCAAAAACCAAATCCCGTAGCAGCAGGCGGGCTTCCGACCACAGGTCGTCGCGCGACGCAACCTCAGGCCGTTGGACCTGGATATCCTTGTCGTCGTCGATATGAACTCCGCCAAACGGCGGGGGGTGGCGCTTTCTGATTCCAAGCATAGGGGTCGATCAATTCCCGGAGGCCGCTACCGCAAAATACTACAACTCAGGTCACTACCGCTCAATTTTTGCAGGTTAGCGTTCACAGTAACGGTTGTCAAACACCCATTTGATGCCCGTTACGAGGCGTAGCGTTCGTCTGGTCTTGTGAGGCATTCCGCCATCTTTCAAAGGATGATGGGGCGATGGGTGATGCGGAGACGTGGCGAGTGGGTGACGGGGCGAGGGGGTGATGCGGGGGCGCTCCCCTTCACCCCGTCCGCCCGTCTCCCCTTCACTCCCACTCGCCCTGTCACCCCGAAATCTGCGCCAACTTGTTCATAGAGACTAAATTGCAGTTCTTCAATTCCTTGACAGCCTTTGCCGGGCCTCTCTATCATCCTGACCTGCATTTTGCAGCCCAGATAACGTCCCCCAGACGGACCAGAAAAGAGAGGCCTCTAACCGTGATTAAGTTAGACATTATCAATCGCGTCGCCGACAAGACCGGTGTTCCGAAGATGAAAGCCGAGCAGGCGGTCGAGGCGCTCTTCCATTCAATGAAAGAGGCGCTGACTCGAGGGGAACGCATTGAGCTGCGTGGTTTTGGCGTCTTTGTAGTAAAGCCTCGAAAACGAGGCGTCGGTCGAAATCCCCGGACCGGCGAAGAAGTCGCCATCCCTTCAGGTAAAACCATCCGCTTCAAGCCAGGTAAAGAGTTACAGGCGCATGAAGATGGAGATACAGGCGATTCAAATTCTGAGTCTGAGTTCTAATTCTTGATAGTAAATGCGATCTTGTAGGGCTAGAGGTTGGAACAATCGCATCCAAACTCTAGCCCTTGTTCTTGTATCTAAGCAGGTGTTATGGCAGAGCCTCTAAGAACTATTTCTCCGCGCCTAAATATTTTTCCGGAAGTTGAAAGTCTTAATCCGTCCGCGCGAGAGTGGAGACTTCACGGAGCGCTATTCTTACTAACGGTAGTGACGACGATTCTCGCGGGAATCATGTTGGTGGCGCCCGAACCAGATATCAACTACCCGCCCCTGGCGACGCCGCTGGATTATCTCCTGTACGTGCCAACGGTTTATCTTCTTTCAGCCATTGCAATTTTTCGTTACGTGCTACTTCATCCAGGCCTCTTCACTCAAGGAATCGCTTTCTCCGCTTCGTTGCTGTCAATTCTCTTCTCCCATGAGATGGGGCACTACCTGGCGTGTCGCTACTACAAGGTAAACGCCACGCTTCCCTACTTCATTCCTGCGCCGCCGTTCTTTATCGCCGGAACACTCGGCGCGTTTATCAAGATTCGGTCGCCTATTCCCTCGCGTCGGGCGTTGTTCGACATTGGCCTGGCTGGACCACTGGCAGGGTTCGCCGTTGCTTTACCGCTGGCCGTGGTGGGCATCCTCAACATGCAACCGGCACCGCCGGTTGCAGGCTACGGCATTGTCTTCAACGACCCCCTGTTGTTCCGATTGTTAGCGCGCACCATGGGGGTGAAACTGGATCCGTATTCGCCGATTAATCCTTACTACATGGCAGCGTGGATCGGGTTGTTGGTGACGAGTCTGAACTTGATGCCGGTGGGCCAACTCGATGGTGG
>DATFRK010000729.1:0-7560 GCA_035263325.1 Pyrinomonadaceae bacterium
GACCGCACAAACTATGATGGTCACACTGATAACGACGAACAGCCGTTCGATCGAATTTTTCATAATCTTCTTCTTCGTTCGGGAACTCGGGTGTTCTAGCTTTGCTTTTTTCTGAAGGGCTTTACGTGAAGTGCTACAAAATGTCAACGGTGCAGCAGGAATTGTAGCTCGCCAGAACTCATGGGCTCAATCTCAATGGATCCCGGTGGTCCTTTGAGCAAACAGCCACGGCAACAAATCAGGTTCGGCAAATGCGCGGTCCCAACTATTGTGTCCGAGATCTGGGTATTCAGTGTACCTTGGGCTCCCATCCGCCTTTCTGATAGCAGCGACCATTTGCCGAGAGCGATTGGCGCTGATCGATTGATCCAGGGCTCCGTGAAATGCCCATACGGCAGTTTTGACAAGCCTCGGGGCTAGCGTCTCATCGCCACCGCCACAGACCGGAATTGCGGCTGCAAAGATTCCAGGATGTTCAGAAATGAGGCTCCATGTACCCAGCCCTCCCATTGATTGTCCAGCCACGTAGAGTCGGTTGAGGTCGATGCTGAATTCTTTCTGAATCGCCACAAGCAATTCGAGGACTAGTTTTAATTGGTCCGTAGACTTTGCTGTATCGATACTTGTCCACATTTCCCCTTCGGGGCATTGAGGTGCAAGTACGAAGGATGGATGAGTGGCCTGATTCGCTGGTGTTGTCCAGATGTGACTTCCGCTTGCGTTACCTTCCGAAATCTGTTTTACGTTGTCGGTGCCCCGACCACCTCCACCGTGCAACCAAAGTATGAGTGGATAGTTCTTTTGGGCGTCGTAGCCACGCGGAATGAAGAGTCGGTATGGCATCGTCTTGCCCCACGCATTCTTGAATATTCGCGCTTCGAACCCGTCAGCTTTTTCGGTTTGCGCCCGCTCTGACAATGAACACTCGGAGACGACCCGAGCACTACAAGGTGAACTGGAGAGCCAAGGAAAGGAAGCGGCTGACGAGAGTAGCAAACTAACGGCGATTACCAGCGTAGGATTCCTCCGTAACCATTTGTTTCGTTGGCTTGACATGGTCTTGATATCGCTTACCGTTGATTCGAATCCGGAGTTACTCATCGCGCAGTGCCACCAGCACCTCGACTCTGGTTGCCCGTCGTGCGGGAATGAAGCTCGCCAATAACGCAACCGCTAACAATCCCCCGGCTACCGTCACATAGGTCGTAGCGTCAGTCGGCGCTACTTCGAACAATAGGCTTGCCATCCAGCGAGTCAAAGCAAAGGCTGCTACCAAACCCGCCCCGATGCCGACAAGCGCCAGCGTCATTCCTTTCCCGACCACCAGTCGCAAAACATCAAATGGTCGTGCGCCCAGTGCCATGCGAATACCAATTTCATGGGTGCGTTGGGCCACCGAATAGGCCATGACTCCGTAGATGCCAATCGCCGCAAGCGTCAGAGAGACCAGAGCGAAAATCGCGAGCAGCAACATTGTGAGACGAGGCTGCTCGATCGAGTGGCCCACCGCCTGCTCAAGTGTTTCGACTTCTGTCACCGCCTGATCCTTATCGAGACTAGCAACTTCCTTTTGGATAGCCGTTGCGAGACTGGATGGTTCAGTGCTAGTCCGCACCATCACGTTCATACTGAGTCTCGGCTGCTGTGAAGCGGGAAAGTACATCTCAGCGCGAGTTTCAGTATCGGAAAGCCTGAACTTTGTATCTTTGACGACGCCCATAACCTCGCAAAGGATTCTGTTGGTCGAATAGGCAAACCTTTTCCCAAGGGGATTTTCACCAGGCCAAAAACGACGCCCAAAGCTTTCATTGATAACCGCTACTTTTGCAGACTTGTGACCATCTGCTTCGGTGAACGTTCGTCCGGCGGCCAAAGGAATTTTCAATAGTCGAAAATAGTCGCTACTAACACTTCTGCCAGGAACCCTCGGGACTTTTTCTGAACCGGGATCAGGTACACCTTCGATATAGACCCGAAAATGGCCGGACGGACCCAGCAGGGGAAGGGTTGAGGTGCTGGCGACATCAGTGACTCCCGGAAGGCTGCGAACGCGCTCGATCATCTGATCATAAAACTTCGTCTGTTGATAGGATTCCGCGTAACGCGTCGGTGGTAGGGTGAGTGCCATAGTCAGGATGTTGTGATAATCGAGCCCGGCGTTGCTCTCGCGGAGATGCAAAAAACTTCTCGCCAACAAGCCAGCACAAATCAGCACTATCACGGCCAAAGCGATCTCGCCCACAACAAGCGCTCGATGAATGCGATTACCTCTCACATCACCTCGACCTGAATGCCCTCCTTCTTTCAACCCTTGATTGAGATCGATCTCAGAGCATTGCAGCGCCGGTGCGAGTCCGAAGATCAATCCGGTCACGAGCGATACTGCAAGAGTGAAACCAAGCGCCCCAGCGTCCAATCCGATTTCATCGAGGCGTGGCACAGCCCCTGGCTTTAGCGCCGCGAGTAACTTAATCCCCAGGTAAGCAATCACTACTGCGCCTGCTCCGCCAAGAAAAAACAGTAACAGGCTCTCGGTGACAAGCTGTCTGATCAACTGAACCCGGGAAGCTCCCAAAGCCGTGCGCACTGCGAATTCGCGGCGACGGGCTGAGGCTCGAACGAGCAGCAGGTTCATCACATTGGCACAGGCAATTAGTAGGACCAGTCCGACGATTCCGAACATCACCAAAAGAGATTTCCTGATTTCACCAACAACCACCTGCTGCAACGGCATGATGCTGGAGTCGCCTGCTATATCGCTATTAAGTGGATTGTCCTGCCGGTAACGGGTGCTGAGTGTAGCGAGTTCTGACTGTGCCTGGTCCAGTTCAACTCCCCGCTTTAGCCGGCCCACTACGCTCAAGTAAGTAGCTCCGAGACTAACGCTATCGGGCGCAAAATAGCTCGGTTCAAAAGCTCTTGGCAGCCATACATCAAACTTTTCATCGAGAAAGCTAAAGCCAGGCGGGAGGATACCAACAACCGCGAAGCTTTGGCCGTCGAGCTCGATAGTGCGGTTCACAACATTCAGGTCTGCATCAAAGAGGCGGCGCCAGAGTTTGTAACTGAGCATCGCAACCCGAGCTCCGCCAGGCCGATCCTCTTCGGGGAGAAAACTGCGGCCAAGATAAGGTTGGACCACCAAAACGTGAAGTAGATCGCCCGACACTCTGGCGCCACGAATCTGTTCCGGCGTATCGCGTCCGGTGAGGTTAAAGCTGTCCTCGGCAACCGCGGCGAGGCCCTCAAAAGCCTGACTTTGCTCTCTGATCGCATTGAACTTGGGAATCGAGTCGGAGGTGCTGGGTGATTGCCGCTGCGGATCCAACCTTGTGAGCAGCACCAATCGATTTGCGTCCTTGTAAGGAAGCGGACGCAACAGGAGTGCGTTGACCACGCTAAAGATTGCGCTGTTGGCGCCGATGCCGAGGGCCAGCGTGACTGTCGCAATAAGCGTAAAACCCGGACGCTTCCAAAGCAGACGGAACGCATATTGGAGGTCGCGCCAAAGGGCCTCAACTACACGCGTGCTGCGTATGTCGCGGCATTCTTCCTTGAGTTGCTCTTCACCACCCAACTCAATTAGGGCCAGGCGCCTAGCTTCAGCGGGAGTGAGATCTTCGTTGAGCTTCGCCTCGATCAGCAGGTCTCGATAAGCCTGGATCTCTTCAGCCAGTTCACGTTCAACCTGGTCCTTGTGAATGAGATTACGCCAAAGGCTGCGGAAATACGGGAAGACCGGCATTCTTATGTCTCCTGTAGCGCGCTTGTAATGGCCACAATCCCGAGCGATTCAAGTCATGGGTGATGAGACATCTTGGTCGAGGTTTGCACTTCTTAAGATGTCGCGCACGAATAATCATCTGCTCACTCAGTTCGGAGCGCAATCGTCGGGTTCACTTTCGTCGCGCGTCGCGCCGGTAGGTAAGAAGACGCGAGTCCCACTGCAATTAGCATCGCCGAAACGCTGCCGAACGTTAGATAGTCGGTTGCGGTCACCCCATAGAGAAGGGTGGCCATCAAACGGGTCAGGGCGTATGCCGCTATTAATCCCGCTCCCACGCCTATCACTGTCAACGTCAGTCCCTGGCCCAGCACCAACCGCAACACATCCATTTTAGCTGCGCCGAGCGCCATCCGGATTCCCAGTTCGCGCCTCCGGAGCGTGACTGTGTAATTCATCACGCCATAGACTCCTACGGCCGCCAGTAACAACGCCACCCCAGCGAAAGTGAGCAGCAGCATCATGTTGAAGCGACGGCCGTATAGCGATGCTGTGAGAACTTGCTCCATCGTCTGTACGTCAGTCAGCGCTTGCTCTTTATCGATTGAATAGATCGCCTTCGAAGCAGGCTGGATTAAGCTTTCCGGGTTCGAGGCAGTCCGCACCACGAAACTCATGAAAGGTCGCGGCGACTGATTGTATGGCAGATACATCATCGTGGACGAATCGGAGTCAAGCCCACGTGCCTTAACATTCCCTACTACACCGACGACCTCACGGGCCCCTTGCTCAACATGAAATGATGGCGTTAGCCGCTTGCCGATCGGGTTTTCTCCCGGCCAGAATCGGCGCGCCATTGCCTCGCTGATGATTATTACCGGCACGCTATTATCTCGATCCTGGTCGCTGAAGAAACGACCCTGTCGCAAAGGAATGCCAATCGCTCGAAAGTAATCAGGGCTGATGTAACGCGTCTGGGCCATCGGCTGCTCCGCAATTGTTCCTGTGGGGCGGCCTTCGATACTGAAGGGCTGTGTCGATCCACCTCCCATAAGTGGAACGGTCGTAGTGGCGCCAACGGAAACGACGCCAGGCAGCGCGCGAATCTGTTCCAGCGCTCGGTCCAAAAAGGCAAGCTGTTGGTGAGGTTCAGAATACCTGGTGGGCGTTAACATGACGCTCATCGTCAACGCGTTGTGGGTGTCGAACCCGGGATCGATGTTTTGCAGTTTCCAGAAACTGCGAATCATCAGCCCCGCTCCGATCAGCAGGACGAGTGACAGAGCCACCTCGGAAATCACCAGTGCCTTGCGTGTGCGTTGCTTGAGGGAGGTACCGCCGGTTCGGCCCGAGCCTTGTTTCAGAGTTTCACTGACGCTCGTCCTGGTAAACTGCAAAGCGGGCATGATCCCGATAATGATGCCGGCGGCGATCGACACCAAAAGAGTAAAGCCGAAGGCCCAGGTGTCGATGCCGATGTTGCCGTCATCAAGGCTGCCCAGTCGCACCAGCATCTTACTGCCCCAAACGGCAAGCAGAAGGCCAAGCAAGCCTCCGGTAACAGCGAGCAAAACACTTTCGGTAAGTAACTGCCGGACCAACCGAGCGCGCCCAGCGCCGAGCGCGATACGAACGGCGATCTCTTTCTGTCGGTTGGCGCCTCTGGCCAGCATCAGGTTGGCGACGTTCGCACAGGCGATCAACAACACGAAGCTCACGGCACAAAAAAGTACCAGCAGCGCCGTACGATTATCGCCGACAAGATCCTCTTTAAGCGGGATAACCACGGCGCCCCATCCTTTGTCCTCCTCCGGGTATTGCTGTTCGAGTCTGCTCGATATCGTACTCATCTCCGCCTGGGCCTGCTGTACTGACACGTTCTGCTTCAGACGCGCAATCACGAGATAGTCATGAATCGATCGGATTTGACGTTCCTTATCATCCCATGCCAAAGGAACCCATAGATCGGCCTCCCGCGGAAACTGAAATCCCGCGGGCATGATGCCTACAACGGTGAAACCTCGGCTGTTGAGGGTAAGCGTTTGACCGATAATGTTTGGGTTTGCTCCAAAGGCTCGTTGCCACAATCGGTGACTAATCACCACCACCTGGTTCCTTCCGGCTTGTTCCTCGTCGGGTGTAAAAGTGCGCCCCTGGATCGCATTAGAGCGCAACACCGAAAAGAAGTCTGAAGACACGTTGGCGCCAATCAATGGCAGGGGGTCGTTACTGGTACTCAGACTCAAGCCCGCAAACCCGTAAACCGCAATCTTTTCGAAGGCGCTGGCCTGTGCCTTCCAATCAAGATAGTTCGCCGGTGACACTGAGAACTTGTCGAGCCCAGGGAAGCTTTGCTGAGGTGGGGTATGCCATACGTCCACCAGCCGTTCCGATTCGGGGTAGGATAAAGGTCGAAGCAGCAGACCGTTGACGACACTGAATATCGCAGTGTTGGCGCCGATTCCGAGCGCGAGCGACAGCACAGTTACAGCCGTGAAAATGGGACTATGGACCAGCGTCCGCACGCCTAACCGGACATCTCGCCATGCAGTTTCTATGAATTGGCCCATTCTGATCTCCCTCACTCTTTCTTCAACTTGCTCAACTCCGCCCAGCTCGAGGAGAGCGTTACGCCGGGCCTCTTGAGGCGACAGGCCTTGCCTGAGGTTCGCTTCCGTCAACATGTCCAGGTAGGCCTGGATTTCTTCACTAAACTCCTGGTCCACGCGCTCCTTGTGGAACAGGTTGCGCCAGAGGCTGGTCAGGCGAGGAATCAACGGCACGACTGCGTCTCCTCAGGTGGCCTTTAGAGCGGTGGTGATCGCCACGGAAATGCGTTGCCAGTCCTCGGTTTCGGCATCGAGTTGACGCCGGCCGGCGGCAGTCAGGCGATAGTACTTTGCGCGGCGATTGTTCTCAGACTCACCCCAGGACGACTGGAGCCAGCCCGCCTCTTCCATCCGGTGTAGCGCCGGGAACAGTGAGCCGGGCTTGACGTTGAACGTTCCCTTGGTGATCTGTGCGATGCGATTTGAAACGCCTAGCCCATGCAACGGACCCAGAGCCAGCGATTTCAGCACCAGAAGGTCGAGCGTACCTTGCAACAGGTCAACTTGCCTCTTTGCCATCTCTCTCTCCTATAGACATTCTGTACATGATAGATTACCGCTTTCATATAGAATGTCAATACGAACATTGTAGCGATGCCGCCGCTTGTCCAATTTGAACTTTCGGACTCGACTGCATGGATTGCCCTCCGCTACTCTTACCGAGCTAGACCTCGCCAGGTGGGATCACGGTTCCCAATAAAAGTGTAAGTTGAACCAGGTCCCTATATTCTTCAGAAAGTGGGGGATGCTATGAGTGAATCAAGAAATCGAGAGCGAGACATGCATCCAAGACCTGACCCTTACGATGAGTATAGCGACAGGATCGGCGAGCTCATCAGCGGTCGAGTCAAGAAAATGTATCGCGGCGACGTCATCGTGGACCTGGGACGTGATGTGGAAGCATTTGTGCCACGTTCCGAGCAAGCGGCCGCCGAGCAGTGGAGTCAGGGGGAACGAATTCGCGCTGTCATAACCAACGTCTACAAGAGAAAAGGGCCGCAGGTCGAAGTTTCGCGTACTTCTTCGGAGCTTCTACGGCGCTTGTTTGAACAGGAAGTGCCCGAGATCCGTGCTGGCAAGGTCGTGATCAAAGCGGCCGTGCGGGAGCCTAATGAATGCGCCAAGATCGCCGTGATAGCGACCGAAAGCGGTATCGATCCGGTTAACGTATGCCTCGGTCCGAAAGGCTCGCACGTGCAGGCGATTTCTCGCGAACTGCGCGGCGAG
>DATFRK010000730.1:0-4006 GCA_035263325.1 Pyrinomonadaceae bacterium
CTTCTCACCCAGGGTCAGGGTTAGCTTGTTGCGGCCAGCGCGGGCGCATTCGCCAATGATTACGCCGAGTTGTAAGGCTGGATCTTTTGCGGTGGGCATCACCGCGGCACAGCTCTGGGCCATCTCTTTGGCGCGATTGAGAAGCTGGTGAACATCCAAACCCATCAGGGCAGCGGGCACCATGCCAAAGTATGAAAGTGCTGAATAGCGACCACCAATATCGGCCTGGTTGAGAAAAGTGTGCTGGAAGCCAAGGTCTGCCGCCGTCTGTACCATCGGTGAACCGGGATCAGTGATGGCGATGAAATGCTCGCCGGGATTCTTCGACGCCTTGCTGATTTGGTCGTACCAGAATTTGTAAAAGACGTTGGGCTCAGTGGTGGTACCGGACTTTGAGGCAATAATAAAAAGACAATGGGGCAAATCAACCCGCTCGAGAAAGCTTGCGAGCACGTCTGGATCCGTCGAGTCCAGGACCAACAACTCGGGATAACCGGATTGAGGGCCAAACGTTTGGGCCAGCACTTCCGGACAAAGCGATGAGCCGCCCATGCCACAAACCATTACCTGCTTGAACCCACGTTTGCGCATCGTGTCGCCAAATTCGGCCAAATCATCGACGACCTTCAGCATTTCGTCGATGACAGTTAGCCAGCCTAGCGCATTCTTGATTATTTTCTGGCTCGCCTCATCCGCTTTCCAGAGTGAAGCGTCGTGACGCCAGATTCGTTTCACGAGTTCAACCTGCTCGGCCTCCTTGAGAGCCGCATCGATCGCGGGAGCAAACGAGCCGAGCTGGAGTTCCATCCGGTTCATCTAAAGCGCCTTTCGCAATGTTGGAATGCGGCTAGTGTACCACCGGGCAGTGGAGGATCTTAGCGACGACAAGAATTTTTGATTGCCACTTGCCGATTGCCGATTCTGTGTTAGCTCTTTTCGTATCGGTTCCCAACTTCTGTTTTTTGAGCAACTTTTTCTCTTCGGCTTTGCCGCCGGTTGTGAGGCGACGGCTATGCCTCGCCGTCGCTGTGGGCCATGAAATCGGGGCTTTGCCCCTGGTTCGCGCTCTGCGCTTAAGGCTTTTCACTATCGCACTGCTCGCCCAGGAACAGGTCGGGCATGAAATAACGCTCAACCGCAGACGCCGAGACGCTGAGGTGACGCAGAGAACAGCTTCGGGTTGGTCTCAGCCGCACTCCGGTTCAATCAGCAATTGGCAATTGGCAATCGGCAATCCCTTGTCCTAAGCTAGGCTGAACAAGACCTTGAAAAGGACCAAGGCGTGAACGTGACCAGTCCAAAACGAGCCCTAATCGTGGTTGATGTACAGAACGACTTCTGTCCCGGTGGCACTTTGGCAGTGGCCCACGGAGACGAGGTCGTAGCGCCACTCAACCAGCTGATCGATCAATTTCTCAAGGAAGATGCCCCAGTCTACAAAAGTCGCGACTGGCACCCGGCCCAGACCAAGCACTTTGCAGCCTACGGTGGCACCTGGCCGGTACATTGTGTTCAAGGCACCGTGGGAGCTGAATTCCATCCTGAGTTGCGCGATGATCCACACATCCAAATAATCTCCAAGGGATTGGGCGACAAAGACTGCTATTCTGCCTTTGATGAAACAGATCTCGCTCAGAAGTTACATGATCAGGGAGTAGACGAAGTTTGGGTCGGCGGGCTGGCAACCGATTACTGCGTGAAGAATACGGTGCTCGATGCCCGCAGGAATGGTTTCGTAGTAAAAGCAATAACGGAGGCTATGCGTCCGGTAGACCTGAACCCTGGCGACGGCGCTCGAGCCATCGACGAAATGCGTGCCGCCGGCGCAGAGATACTTGATTCTTGAGAACGCCAGAACAGGCGAATGATACGGGAGCCGCAACCCTGCCCCTGATACCTGCTTCTGCCGATTAACTATGGGAACCCTCAACATAGATCGATATCACGCGGCGATGGGCGACGCGTCGTTCAAGGACGTCACGCGTTTGCACGATCGCCGGCTCAGTGATGCTGAAGCCACTTTCTATATCACCCAACGCAAACTGCCTTTCGCTCCCTGCCTGGGCCATGAACGCCTGGTCCGCTTACTGATCGACAGTCAGATTGATCGTCCGCGACTCCGCTTTCTCGAACAGGACCGCGGCGGTTTGCAGCTCTTTGCCAAGGCCATTGAAGACATCCAATTCGTCGGCAAGGTACGCGCCGTGCGACCGGGCACGATCGTTTTTGCCAATGAGCCCTTTGCTGATATCAGCGGCGCATTTGGCCTGACCCAGGCGCAGGAGATTAAGTTTGAACACGCCTTTGATTTGCCAATGACCACTGCCAGCAAGGCCATGGAATTTCGCATGGCGGCTGGTGACAAGCGTTGGTTGTCCGACTTCTCGCTGCGGCGCAATGGTGATATTGAGCGCGCGGTGGATATCGCCGTTTATGCCTTCATCGGTGGTTTCAACGACACTTCCAACATGGAGGCAGCCCATCGACTTGATATCCCGGCGGTCGGTACTGAGGCGCACTACTGGCAACAGGCCTACATTGAATACCTCGACAATCCGGAGATCGAACCGCGTACGGGTAAGCCAAAACATTTCGAACAAGTGGCCTTCGAACGTTGGCTGGATGCTAACCCAAACGGCACCACTTTGCTGCTCGACACCTTCGATGTTTACATGGGCGCGGTCCATGCAGCCATGGCTGCTACTTCCACCGAAGCGCGACGGCGCGCGTTCAAAGGCTTCCGAGTTGACTCAGGAGATCTCGCAGAACTGGGCCAATGGTGCCTGCGCTTTTTTGAAGCAAACGGACTGCCTGGTCTTCGACCGAATCTGACTGGCGATCTCGATGTGGAGAAGGTCCAGAAAATCGTGGCCGAGTTTCCCGAGGTGGCCGGTTTCGGTATCGGCACCAAGCTGTCGAGTGAAGTCAAAGCTGTCGCCGGAGTAATCTTCAAACAGTGCTTGATGGAAGGTAGACCGACACTCAAAGCCTCAAACTCTCCCGACAAGATCACTTTGCCGGGCCGTTTGCAACTCTTTCGCGGCAGCGATAATGAGGGCAACTATGTCAGCGATGTGATCGGGCTCGAACAGGAAACAGTGGAGATTCCCGGGGCGAGCAAAGTAGAACGACTGCTGGTGCCGTTTTGGGAGAATGGGCAGCATTCGGCGATTCCTTCGATCGAAAAACAGAAGCTGTTTGTGGAAGAACAGCGCAAACGTTTTGCTGATATCAATCATTACCCTGTCAAGTTGAGTGCGAACCTGCGCGAGCTGCGCGATGAACTAACGGCGCGCATGCGGGCGGACAACTCCGGCTGGCAGGAGGTATTGACCATTCCCGGAACTGCTAACGAAGTCAGTCTGGAAACAGAAGCGAAAGGATCAAGATGAGCGCTACTGAAACTGCAAAAAATAGTCGTGTTCGGGATCTGGTAACGGCTGAAGAATGGAAAGTGCGAGTTGACCTGGCTGCTGCTTACCGGTTGGTGGCGCTGTACGGTTGGGATGACCTGGTATTTACACATATCTCCGCTCGCGTTCCCGGTCCAGAACATCACTTTCTGATCAACCCTTACGGAATGATGTTTGAGGAGATCACTGCGTCGAGCCTGGTGAAAGTGGATCTCGAAGGTAAGATCGTGATGGAGTCGGAATATCAGATCAACCCGGCAGGCTTCACTATTCATAGCGCCGTACACGCCGCGCGCGAGGATGCACTGTGTGTCGTGCACTTGCACACTGACTGTGGCATCGCGGTCTCGGCCCAGGAAAACGGTTTACTGCCAATTTCTCAACAGTCGTTGTTTGCCCTGGCGTCCCTCGCGTATCACAACTACGAAGGCCTGGCACTAAACGATGAGGAGAAGCCGCGACTGGTGCAAGATCTCGGCAACAAGACCTCACTGATACTACGGAATCACGGTCTGCTAACTGTAGGGCGGACGGTGGCAGACGCATTTCTGTCGATGTTTCTGTTGGAGCGCGCCTGCCGGATTCAGATCATG
>DATFRK010000731.1:0-8999 GCA_035263325.1 Pyrinomonadaceae bacterium
TTTCAATGAAGCAATCCCGTATTTGCGCGGTCGTGAGTGTGCGGTGGAAGGGCTACGTGCCTTAGCTCCTTTCATGATCCGGACCACGCGCGAACCAGCCGAGCTCCACAACGAGAGCAATGTTCCGTTGGTACGTGACCTTGCTCTGCTCACTACGCAGAATTTCAGCTCCCTGCAAAATCGGGTTTCCGATTCCTGGCTAACCAGTGAAGCCAGTACAACGGAGGTGAGGATTTGGCTGGCAAATGTCGCCCGCATTGCCCATCAAATCGCCCCCACCGTAACTGACGAAGTCAATCGCCCGCCTGCGTTTGCCACTGCGTTGGCGACAGCCGTTTTTGGCGAAAGTAGAGCCAGCACGTTATTGAACGACGCTGACATCAATTACCTGTTAGCAGTCAAGGACGGCCAGGACATTCCTCAACAGAATCGGGCAGACGTCGCTTTGTTAATTCGTGATGGACATTTGGCCGTCTATCCAGATGCCACAATCAGGGCTCGTGAACCACTCTCGCGCGCGCGGGTGCTACACGCTATGGCCCGGGTACTCGAAGCCCGAAATCTACTACAACTCCAGAAAGGGAATGCTCGACCAACAGTCGAGGGGCAATTAGTCCTGCGCTCGAGTCGCGGCAAGGACCAGCCACTCCGAGTGGGACCGGATGCCTTTCTGTTTCGCGAGATCGGGGAAACTTTTTACGGAGTCAGATCGGTCGCCCTGGTGGGCGGCGAACCGGTCATGTTTCACGTCAGTGGCGCCGGCGAAGTCGACTACCTGGAAGTTAAGCCGGCCCCGAATGGCGCCTCGGCGGAACGAATGTCGCCGTTCACAAACTGGACCAAGGAACTTTCGCTCGGACAAGTGCAAGCTCGACTCGCTCGGGCTGCCGCCGGAATTGGTCCCATAACCGACTTGCGAGTTGCGTCCCGTGGTGTTTCCCGTCGCGTCATTGATCTCGAAGTGATAGGAGCAAACGGTACGGCCCATGTCCGCGGCGGTCGCATTCGCTCGGCCCTCGGTCTCCGTGAGCAACTCTTTGTCTTTGATCGTGAGCTTGACGATAGCGGTCGAGTGACGGGATTTGTCTTCAACGGTCGCGGTTGGGGTCATGGTGTTGGCATGTGCCAGGTCGGCGCGTACGGCCTGGCCCGGCAAGGTCTAACTTATGATCAGATTCTGAAGGCGTTCTATACGGGAATTGAAGTGACTAAAATTTATTAGTCAGGCTCTCCTTCTCCTCACATGCGATTCACACGTAATCAATTGATCGGTGGCTTGTTACTCCTAAGCCTCGTCTGGCTGGTAATTCTCTACCGCATGCTATTCTCTCGGGCGTGAGTAGTGAGCAGCGACGCCCGGTAATTGCAATCGTTGGTCCAACTGCGTCTGGGAAAAGCACACTGGGTATCGAGGTCGCCCTGCGCCTGAATGGCGAAATCATCAATTGCGATTCGGTCCAGGTCTACCAGGGGATTCAAATAGCCACTGCCAAAGTTCCCCTGGAGGAACGAAAAGGCATCCCTCATCACCTGATCGACTTCGTCCCGCCAGAAGTCAACTACACCGCGGGAGAGTGGGCCCGTAAAGCTACGGAGTTGATCGCGGAGATTGAGGGCCGGGGACGCACTCCTCTGCTGGTCGGTGGTACCGGTTTCTACTTGCGAGCTTTGCGCCGCCCTTTGTTTCCCAGTCCGCAAACCGATAGGTCTTTACGGGAGCGGATCAACAAAATCCGGGAACGACGTGGTTCAGCACATCTCCACCGGGTACTACAACGATTGGATCCGCCCGGGGCGGCACTCTTCTACCCCCGCGACTGGCCGCGGGTACAGCGGGCATTGGAGGTCTATCTGCAAACGGGCAAGTCGATTGCCAAGCAAAAGGAGATCCGCCCGGAACCTCCTGAAAGCTCTCATCGTCTGCGCATTCTGGCCCTAAACCCGCCTCGGAACGAGCTATATCGCCGTATTAACGAGCGCACCGAACTGCACTTCGCCGCTGGACTCGTTGCGGAGGTCAAGGGTCTCATGGCCAAGAATGTGCCTGCTGAATCGAACGCACTCGGAGCCCACGGATATCGCCGAGTGGTGGAGTACCTGCGCGGGGAACGAGATCTCACGAGCGCGATCGAGCAGACGAAACTTGATGTCCGGCACTATGCCAAACGCCAATTGACATGGTTTCGCCATGAACCTGAGGTGGAGTGGTTCGCCGGATTTGGGGAGGAAGCGACCATTTTGGGGTTGGTTCTGAAAACGCTCGGAAAGTCCTGACGGTCCAAATAGTCAAGTTTGTCTAACATCTCGCCGGATCTCTTGTCAGCACCTGATCGAAGGATGTAATCTGAACGTAACTGCACCCAATTAGTCTCCAGGTTACCAACAATGTCCGACGGCAAACAAGCTCCGCAGAATATTCAAGATGCTTTCCTTAACACGGTCCGACGGGAGAAGACTGCGGTCGTCGTTTACCTGTTGAACGGGGCCAAGCTCAGTGGTCGCATCAGAAGCTTCGACAAGTTTTCCGTACTACTGGAAACTGGGACGCAGGAGCAACTGATCTTTAAGCACGCCATCTCCACCATCTCTCAAACGCGACGGTCCACCGGCGAACTCCATCCACCAACGGCCACCACATCGCAAAGCAGAGAGACTACCAACGAGCGTGCTAGCTCGCCTGACGCGTAACATTCGTTTAAACTCGCCCGAGTAAATCTCAACTTTCCCAGAGGGTCTGTGACCGGAACTTTTATTACCTTTGAAGGTATAGATGGCAGTGGTAAGTCTACCCAGCTTCGTCTTTTGGGCAGCTTTCTGCGCCTAAGTGGTTGTGACGTTCTTTTGACGCGTGAACCTGGCGGCACACCGGTTGGTCTGCGCCTGCGAGGGGCGCTGCTTGATGCGCAGGAAGAAGTAGATCCGCTTACTGAGTTACTCGTCTTTGCGGCCGATCGGGCCCAGCACGTACGGCGAGTGTTACGTCCTACGTTGGCATCGGGTCGCGTCGTTTTGTCTGACCGCTACGCCGATGCAACGGTCGCTTACCAGGGTGCAGGTCGAGGCTTCTCACCAGAACTGATTGCGGAGATCGTTCAGTTGGCTACTGAAGGGTTGAAACCAGATCTTACGTTGCTCTTCGATTTAACTGTCCAGGAATCAACTAATCGCACGACGCGACGGTCCATTGTCAAGAACAAGCGCGATCGATTGGATATCGAAAACGCAGATTTCCATTCGCGAGTCCGGGAGGCATATTTGCGGATCGCTGCCGCTGAACCGGAAAGAGTTAAGATTATCGATACCAGTGGCGCTGTTGAAGAGACGCACGGACAAGTTAAAGACATTGTGGTCCCATTCCTCAGGAGTAGAGGGCATCAGCTGATCGCGGTTGAAACCGCGCCACGCTAAACATAGATTGATGTTTGATCAACTAATAGGCAACCAACGCGTTAAAGAGGTCCTCAAGCGGATGCTCCAGTCGGGTCGTTTACCTGGAGGCCTGTTGTTCGCCGGCGAAGAGGGCATAGGGAAAAAGTTGTTTGCTCTGGAAGTCGCCAGGGCCATGAACTGTCGCACGCCAAAAGGCTTTGAAGCATGCGGGACTTGTTCATCATGCACGCGCATCGGGAAAATAAACTATCCGGCGAGCGACGATCCGAGCGATTGGAACCAGATCCTCTGGACCGATCATCCGGACGTCGGCATGGTCATGGCGCCAAGGCGTGTACTGCGAGTCGAGCAAATGCGCCAAATCGAAAGTGAAGCCAGTTTTCGTCCCTTCGAAGGCAAGGCGAGATTCTTCCTGATCGAAGAAGCCGAAAAGTTGAACGACAATTCGGCGAATGCGTTGTTGAAGATATTGGAAGAACCGCCACCGACGTCGCACCTCATCCTGATAACCTCCAGGCCAGCAATGCTCTTGCCGACGATCCGTTCACGTTGCCAGGTAATTCGCTTCTCGCCCCTATCGTCGCAGGAGATCGAGAATCACTTGATCAAAAACGGACTTGCCGACAAAGCTGCGGCCCGTCTGCGCGCTCGGGCGGCCAGCGGTAGTATTGCGCGCGCCTTGTCAGGAGATCTCACCAGTTTTACCCAGCAGCGCAAGGCGATGCTGACTGTGCTGAACGCTCTTGCCACCTCTCCGGATGCAGTGCAGTTACTACGCTCTGCTGAAGAACTGAACGAAGCACAGTACAAAGACGAGTTCGAACAACGACTCGACGTTCTCGAAACGTTAATCCGTGACGCGTGGATGTTGTCGCTAGGCGGGGCGCCCGGCCAACTAGTGAACGAGGATCTGTTGCCGCAGTTGGAAAAAATCAGCGGGGGGATAAACTCTTCGCGTGCGGCTTCCTGGATCCTGGAGATCGAGGACATGCGGGAACAGTTGATCGTGAACATCAACCGGAAGGCAGCTACCGATTCGTTGTTCCTGACGATGACTGGTCCAACTCCGCAAAAACGATTCTTTCTCCCCTAGTCTGGGAGCTACTTGAGGGTTACCAGTTCAGGTTCCTGCGCCGGCTTTACATTCGGGCCTTCGGCCAATAACTTCTCGGTTTCCATCACAAACGCTTCGACGATGTCTTCTCCGGCAACCTTGCGCATCGGCACTCCATCTTTGAAGATCATGCCCACACCGCGCCCGAAGGTTATGCCCAGCTGAGAATCGTGTGCTTCGCCTGGTCCATTCACAGCACAACCCATGATCGAAAGATGCAGAGGCTCTTCGATGTGAGCGAGGCGACGTTCAATCTCAGTGACAATGCCGACGAAGTTGTCGACATCAAGCCGGCCACACGTCGGACAGGCAACCACTGTCACTCCTCGGGTGCGTAGTCCCAGTGACTTCACAATCTCCCACGCCACTCTCACTTCCTCTTGCGGTTCGGCGGCCAGTGAAACGCGGATGGTGTCGCCGATCCCTTCGTGCAACAGGATCCCAAGGCCGATCGAAGACTTGACCGTGCCACTGAAAGACGTGCCTGCCTCAGTTACCCCGAGGTGAAACGGATAGTCCACCTTCTCAGCCAGCAAACGATAGGCGGCGACGGTACGGTGGACATCTGAAGCTTTGAGAGAAATTATGATTTCGGTGAAGTCGAGGTCTTCAAGGATCTTGATGTGTCTGAGCGCTGACTCAACCATCGCTTCCGGAGTTGCGGTACCGTATTTCTTTAACAGGTCCTTTTCCAGCGAGCCGCCATTTACACCAATGCGAATCGGCACGCGTTGGGCTTGGGCTGCTCGTACCACTTCGCGAATTCGTTCATGGGCGCCAATGTTCCCGGGATTGAGACGCAGCTTGTCTATGCCGGCTTCCAGGGCCATCAAGGCGAGTTTGTAATGGAAATGGATATCAGCCACGAGAGGAACATCAGGTACTCGCTTGCGAATCTCTTTAAGGGCTACTGCGGCGTCGTTATCCGGGACCGCTAGACGCACTACCTCGCAGCCGGCGCGAACCATTTCCTCGATCTGACTTACGGTTGCGTCAACATCCGCGGTATCAGTCTTGGTCATCGACTGAATCACGCACGGTGCACCGCCACCAATCTGCAGGTGCTTAACTTGAACTGGTTTCGACTTTCGCATAATCCATTCGTTAAAAAGTCCAAGGTCCAAAGTACATCAGTTAGATGACTTTGGCACTTGGACCTTGGACCGTTGATTTCGCCATCGCTATTTCGCGGGGGCAGTGGCGGCCGGTTTCTCCGGCGCTGAACCCCCTCGATTGAACTGCTTCAGCACATCGTTCGTAATCACAAAAACCATGAGCAACAGGACCATCACAAATCCCACCTGTTGAATGCGATCTCGTACTGTGGCTGACAAGGAGAGTCCTATCAGGGCCAACAAACCTTCGATCAGCAGGAGGAAAATCGCGCCGCCATCCAACACCGGAATCGGCAGCAAGTTGAAGATTCCCAGGTTAAGACTAAGAAATCCCATCATCCCAAATACGCCATCCCAGCCGAGACGCTGCACCGAACTCGACGCGGCTTGATAAATACCGATCGGACCGGAAAGTGTGTTTTTCACTGAACGCTTTCCGGTGAACACCTGTCCTAAGGCCTTCCCGGTGAGCCGAAGAATCTGCACATTCTGTTGATAGGCATATGAAGCGGAAGCCACTACCCCCGCCCTGTGCAAGGGAAACTGTTCCGTGATGCCTATTCCCAACATGGCGTTGGGCAAGCGGCGTGTAACGGTGGTGAGTTGGACCACCTCTCCATTGCGTTCAACGCCTATCGGAATGGCCTGGCCGTCGTGACCACGAATAAATTCCGTGACCTGTGCGGAACTCTTAACGTCCTGTCCCCCAACCGACACCACGCGATCACCGGCGCGAAGACCTGATTCTTCTGCGGGCGAAGCCGGCGCCACGCTGTTTACAATGACCGGCAAGCCACCGTAGTCAGGTATGAAATCAAGCGTCCCTGCGGTTTCTCCATTTTCCGTCCGCGGCGTGGGTTTGATTGTTAGCGCAGTTTGAGTTCCATTGCGCTCGACAACCACGGGTAACGGTTGCCCCGGTGACAACAATCCGTCGCCGCTGATTATGTCCCAACTCGGATTCTCAGTACCGTTAAAAGCAACGATTCGATCTCCCGACTTTAAGCCAGCGATGTCGGCCGCCCCACCTGGAGTCACATAACTCACCACCGGAGACGGAGTGGCAGGTACGCCGTACATCAAGGCCCCCGCGAACGGGATCGCCAGGGCAGTCAGGATGTTCATTACCGGACCGGCCAAGGCCACCATTATCCGTTGATAACGTGGGCGAAGGTTGAACATCTCCTCGGGTGGAATGTCGGTCGCACCTTCACCTTCAAGAGGGGCATTTGACTCATCGCCGCCCAGTTTTACGTAACCACCCAAAGGGAGCGCCGAAATCCGGTAATCAGTGGTGCCCCATTTTTTGCCGAATAGACGAGGACCAAACCCGACAGAGAATGTTTCGACTCGGATTCCCAGCAGTTTGGCAACGATGAAGTGTCCAAATTCGTGCAGCACAACGGCCGAACCAAGGATGAAGATAAAGGCCGCCGGTACGATTAAATAACTCATTCAATAGGCTCTTTTCTTAACGTTTCAACAAGTTCTTTGAGTCACAATGCACACTTCGCGTTGCACAAAAAATGAGTTTACGCGTCGCGTTAGACGGCGTCAAACACTTCATTCTTTTGGAGTGCGCTGACCCGTCGGCGCTTTTGGATAGCGCAACGGTCGATCACAAAGCGTCGACGAGTCGGCGCACTCCAAAGGCGCACTCAAAACTAGACGGCTGCTTTGGTGAGTTTTTCGATTTCCGCGGCGGCCGCCAATCTGGCATTTCGATCAGCGTCAAGTACGGTCTCGATCTCCAACACAGGTTCGGTCGAGTGCGAGTCCATCACCGCTGCGATAACCTGCGGAATCTCGGTCAGACAGATCCGCTCATCAAGGAATGCAGCGACTGCCTCCTCGTTCGCAGCGTTCATTGCCGCCGGTAGCGTGCCGCCAGTCTCGAGCGCCCGGTAAGCAAGTTTGATACAAGGAAAGCGATCGAGATCCGGCGTCTCGAAGTGAAGACCCGACATGGCGGCGAGATCCAGTGGTGGGAGTCCACACGAATGACGTTCGGGATAGGTCAACGCATACTGAATCGCATGACGCATATCAGTGACGCCCATCTGCGCGATCACCGATCCATCTACCATCTCGATCATTGAATGCACTACCGACTCCGGGTGCACCAGAATACCGATAGCGCTGGGAGGAAAACCAAAAAGCCAGTGCGCCTCGATTACCTCCAGGCCTTTATTCATCAAGGTGGCGGAATCGATCGTTATCTTTGCCCCCATGGTCCAGGTGGGATGACGCATCGCTTCTGACACCGTGGCCTTCTTCATTTCTTCCTTGTTCTTGGTACGAAATGGACCACCGGAGGCAGTCAACACAATGCGCCGCACTTCGTTGCGTCGTTCACCCCGCAGGCATTGATGCACAGCGTTGTGTTCGGAATCGACGGGAAGTAACTCTGCCCCCGACTTCCTGGCCGCCCTGGTCATCAACTCACCGGCCATCACCAATGTCTCTTTGTTTGCCAGCGCGACGCGTTTCCCAGCTTCGAGGGCCCGCAAAGTTGGCAAGAAACCAACGGCTCCCACGGTGGCCGAGACCAAGCAATCAGCTTGTTCATGAGTGGCAACTTCCACCAGGCCCGCTTCTCCGATCACGATCCGGGGCAGATCAATGTTTCGCTCGAATAGACGCGCCCGCAGCGCGTGAGCAGCCGACTCGCTCTCGACCGACACAACTTCCGGTAAGTGCAGGGCTATTTGATCAGCCAGTCGCGCGACGTTACTGCCCGCGGCCAGGCCAATTACCTGGAGCTTGTTGCTACCAAGAGATTCGATTACGCGAAGAGTGTTGCATCCAATAGAACCGGTTGAACCGAGGATGGCGACGCCTTTGGCTGTCATACGAGCACGATCAATCAGGCAATCAGCAGGGGCAGGAGTCGTTTAGATTCGTAGGGGTTGAGAAGGTTGATTTTCTGGCCTGACTGATTGGTGTAGGAGGCGGAACTGACACGCCAATCGCGGCCGTTGCGATAAACGAGATCTACCGAAGCATTCACCGTCGCCCTTTCGCCGACAACTTTTAGATTTAGCGTTGCTTCGCCACTATCGTTGGCGACGTTAATACCTCCGGTGACAAACGTGCCGAAGTCTTTCACTTCTCCGATATCCTGCTTCAACTTCTGATTGTTCCTGAGGAAGTTCTTGGCCGTGGTCGCTGCCTGGCTCTTGCCAATCGAATAGAAAGCGAAACCAACAATG
Organism: Pyrinomonadaceae bacterium; assembly: GCA_035263325.1. Lineage (GTDB taxonomy): Bacteria > Acidobacteriota > Blastocatellia > Pyrinomonadales > Pyrinomonadaceae > PSRF01. Next base: position 8,832 of record DATFRK010000731.1, read on the forward strand.
CTTCCCGCCACAGCCACTACGACGAGTACTCCGGTTGCGATCACGACGCCGACGATCAGTACGATCTTTTTGGTGGTCATCTACTGAAGTTGTAATTCTTAAGTGTTGAAGTAGAAGCGAGCAAAATAGTAGATGAGGGGTGCGTTGAAGAGCAAGCTATCGAGACGA
>DATFRK010000732.1:0-4409 GCA_035263325.1 Pyrinomonadaceae bacterium
GAAGATGCCACGGCCTTGCGCCGTGGTGCCTGACGTTCACTGCTAAGAAAGAGCTACAAGTAACGAAGATGCCACGGCCTTGTGCCATGGAGACTCACGCTCACTGCTAAAAAGTCCCACTCAGGTCAGAAACTCCAGAAATGCGCTCTTAGCAGCAAACGTGAACCTCCACGGCGCAAGGCCGTGGCATCCCAATTTGTTTTGTGCCCATCTTGTAGCAGTGAACGTGAACCTCCACGGCGCAAGGCCGTGGCATACCTCTCAAAGTTCAGACCTCTCAGGGTCACGGAGTGGCTGGTTTATTCGACGTCACGCCGCTAGCACCCTCCGCCAGTGCGATTAACTGGTTGCGATTGGAAATGAAAAGCACACCATGAGCAGGAACAGCACTGGAATAGACCGAACTGCCCATATTGATCTCAGCAATGACTTTCTTGACCTTGCCCTCCTGCATGATCACCACATCGCCGTCCTCGTCGCCCAGGTATACCTTGCCATCGACGCACATCGGTGAGCCCCAGACGGCGGCGAACATATCGTGGTTCCAGTATTCCTGGCCCGTCTTCGCATCCAGCGCATGCAAAAAGCCACTGAAGTCTGCCTCGTAGACAATCCCATCCTTGATCGCTGGGGTGGAGATGGAGCGTCGAATCTTGTCGAACTGCCAGACCAGCCCGGTCGTCGTAATATCACCGCGCTTAGTGGCGTCGATACAATACATGTGGCCCACGCCTTCGCCGTGTTCGGGGTCTTGGCCGTTAGCGATATAAACCTTATCCTGATATACCACCGGCGTGCTGATCAACTCGTTCCGGGTCTTGGGCCACACCGAATCCTTGGGATTGGTGTCGAATTCCCAAAGCTTCTTGCCAGTCTGCGCTTCGTAGCCGCGAATCCAGCCGTCACCCTGGGCGTGAATCAACTGGACCACACCGCCGACGGTGCCGACAGTTGGAGAACTCCACTGTCCGTGCAGAATGCGATTGCCAACGGGGTTGTCTTCCCAAACGAGTTTTCCGGTAGTTTTGTTAACGGCGATGATCGCAGGTGCTTTTGGTGAAGGAATGTTAACGTGACTCTCGTCCTGGCCATTCGAAGTGCTTACGTAGATCAAATCGCCGTTGATTACGGGTGACGAGTTAGCCAGATTGTGTGGCAGTGTCCCGACTTCCTCCATCATGTCGAAGCGCCAGACCACATCGGCGTCAAATTGGCCCGTTAACTTTTCATCAGTCACCGGACCGTCATTTTTTCCATCGCGGAAGCCCTCGGTATCAAGGCACATCAACTCCGCCCGATTGGAAACGTAGTAGATCCGTTTGCCATCCACCAGTGGTGAAGAAGCGATACCTTGATAGGGCCAATCATTGACGCGTCCGGCCACCAACTTATCGTGGACCATTTGCCACAGGAAAGTACCGTCAGCCTCGCTGAAGGCCATCAAGACACCCTTGTCCCCGGTGATTTTCGGATTGCGTAGTCCCTCGTTATTAGTTCCCACGAAGACCTTGCCGTCCGCGACAACAGCATTCCCATACGACTGCGATCCCAACTGGGCCACCCACTTCACATTCTTCTTGGTTTTAAGGTCCCAACTGATGGGCAGGCCCTTCATGTTGGAAACCATGTTTCGATCCGGCGTGCCTCCCCACATCGGCCAATCACCGGTGCCGGGGTCGGCGGCCGATGCAGCCGGCAGGAGAAAGTAAGCAACAGAGAGTACGGCAGCAGCGAACAGAGCCAGGCCTAAGGCAAAGCTCCGACTCACAACGTTCCGGCGAAGAATTCTAGTCATGATTCCCATTTCCTTTTTTGGGGCAGTCTACTTGTTCGGATAGACTTTCAAATTATCAAAATAAATTTCTGCGAGTGCGCTGCCGAAGATGCCGGGCGCTCCCTGTCGATTGGGGATCGGATCGACACGCTCAATCATCCATGCGTCGGGCTCGGCATCATTGGCGGGCCATACCTTTCCGCGCGCCCTAACTTTTCCATCAGGCAGGTTCTGCACTTCCAGCTTCATCCGGTACCAGGTATCCGCCTTCCACTCAAATGGGACTTTGGTGGTACGGGCAATTTCGGGCTGCCACGGCTCAAGGTGGAGCTCCTGAGCGTTACCGTAAAGCACCAGCGCATAACGTTGAGCGATCACTCCCGCATCGCCTTGTTGCCTCCGCTTTTGCTGAGCATTGATGTCGGCTTCGACGGTGTAGTTCGAGAAATCTGATGGTCCGAAGTAGGCTCGCGCACGGCTGAGTAATGACGAGCCTTCAGTCGTTTTGACCAACACTTTATTGCCATTCAGATCTCGGACAATAAACTTCAACGCCGCATTCACCCAGGTCGCGGGCACGCTGTTCAGGGCCATTGAATCGAAGTTTTCACTCCACGGCAGTGGCGGGAAGACGCGAACGCTGGCGCTGCCCGTCAAGTTTCCCGCGGTAGCTTTTACCAGTCCGGCCTGCGTGATGGCATCACCTGCCGCGGTGAACTCACCGTTGGCGATCGTTCCCTTTAGCTGATCGAGCGCCCAGGTAGCCGACTTATCCTCGCGAATAAACCGCCCCTGGTCATCAAACAACCTGACCTTGAAGTTTACTTTCTCGCCGGGCTTCAGAATTAGTTCGGTGGGACTAACCTGCAGGAAAGTTGCCGGACGATTTGGATCACCGGCAGCCTCAACCGCTGCCGGTTGACGATTGGTGGCAGTCGACTTCTTGCCGATGCAGTAAAGATTCGAGTCGCTTACCAAGTAGATACGGCCGTTCGACACAGCAACAGAGGCAATGATCGCTTCCGGAGTCGTCTCAGTACCGAGCTGTTGTTCATCAAGAATCTCACAGCCGGTGGCGCTTGGCTTGAGGATAAAAAACTTGCCGTTCTCGGTACCTACATAAAGTTTGCCGTCCGCCAGGACCGGCGAGGCTTTTTGAATCGTACCCAGGTTCTTCAACCAAAGTTGCTTGCCGTTGTTGACGTCAAAAGCGCCAATGTTAGCGCTGTTGTCGACCTGGTATAGCCGATCGCCATCGAGCACCGGAGAAGAGAAGCCACCTTGCCAACCATAGGTGGTCCACTTGACCTGGTCCTTCTTGATTTCGCCTTTGGCCGTGGCGTCGACCGCAGTCATCATTCCCATCTCACTCGAGCTGAGATTCTCCTCACTGTGAGTGAGGATCGCGGTATTACCGTAAAGCACCGTTCCCGTGTTGAGGCCGCGTTTGCTGATCTCATATTTCCAGACAGGTTCCCCTGTTTGCGCTTTGATGGCATGGACCACACCATCGCTCGCCCCTTGAATCAACAGACGGGTGCCGTTCACATTCACAATTATCGGAGCGGCATAAGTCGTATCGTACGGTCGGCCTCCCGGAGCACTGACCCAGACTGTCTGCCCGTTCCTCTTGTCGAAGGCCATAAAACGGTGCGCGCCTCTCGCGTGCTGTCCCCACTGGAAGGTGACCCCACTGATGATTACGAGATCGCCGTCGACTAGTGGCGAAACAGTACGGCCACCATGGGTGGTGAGCAGGCCAAAGTCTTCACCGAGCGAGCGTTCCCAGATCACTTTGCCATCACGCGACAAGCCTAACAGCGTGCCCCCGACGCCAAACGCGTAAACGTTTCCGGTTTCTGGATCGCCTACCGGCGAAGCCCAGCCAACCCGATGGGGCGGCACGTCGCTAAGGAAAACATTGAAGCGATGTTCCCACAGGAGCTTTCCCGTATCGGCGTTGAAACACATAATACGTTCCTGCTCATTAGCACCTTTTTCAGCCGTGTTCTGTAGATAGACACGGCCGTCCATCACGATCGGTGCCGAACGGCCGCCGTACGGAGCTTTCCAGGCCAGGTTTTGACCGGAAGGGGACCAGGCGCTCGGCAGCCCTTTTTCCAGCGATATACCATCGCGAGCTGGTCCGCGCCATTCAGCCCAGTCGCTTGCGCGCGCGGGAATTAGTACAAGAATTAGCAGACTGAAATTCAGGAAAATGGAGAGGAATTTAGTCATCATGGATTTTCCTCCTGCGATCAAGGAGGTCGCAAATGAATGATAAAAGAAAATTAAAAGGCGTGAGCCGCAGCAACCTTAAAGATGTAGAATACGTAGACTTGAGTTGCAGCAGTTCAGTCTTTTTGACGCCAGCGCAGATCAATTTAACATTCAACCGTTCGGTCCTAAAAGCCTGGAGGCGTTCTATGCGGAAGAGACCCTTTGTCCCACTTCTGGTCACGTTGCTGTTCTGTGGCTTTTCTGCACCTGCTCAGAACTCTAACAAGGAGCTAAACGATCAACTCTACGAGGCAGTACGCAAAGGCGACACCACTGCAGTGACGTCGTTGCTCGATAAGGGCGCCGACGTGAACGCAAAATTTCGTTACGGTGCAACTGCGCTGTTTAAGGCTGC